>JALRDR010000329.1 GCA_023262145.1 Planctomycetaceae bacterium
AAATGATCTCTTCCACTGCTGCAACGTCAGCCGGACGGACAAGCACACTCAGATTCACACCCGGGCGATTTTTCTTCATCTGTACTGATGTCGTGAAAACATCCAGCACACCTCGTTCTGTGAGCTGCTCGCGGAGGTATCCCAGACACTCGCCACTTACATCATCAACGGTCGTTTCGAGCAGGATCAGGGATTCCAGCAGCGGATCAGTTGCAACATCTCCGATGAAGACTCGCAGCACATTTGCTCGCAGAGCAAAGTCCATGGTACCACAACCACAGCCAATTGTTTCAATCGTCATGGCAGGCAGTGGTCCGAATGAGTCGGCAAGTACTCTGACGAATGCGGCGCCTGTCGGCGTCGTCAGTTCGGCGTCGATGGGGATCGCGGCGAGGGGAATTCCGCGCAGGATTTCTGCCGTTCCCGGAGCCGGCACCGGACAAATCCCATGGTCAATCCTTACAAACCCACGCCCGGGAGGGACCGCATTGCAGACCACCCTTTCGATCTGCAGCAGGTCAAAGGCAACAGCCACGCCGACAATATCGACAATGGAATCAATGGCCCCGACTTCGTGAAAGTGGACTCGCTCTGCGGTCGACCCGTGGACAGTCGCTTCAGCTTCTGCAACCACCTGAAAAATGCGCAACGCGAGGTCTCGCTGCCGCGGCGAAAGCTGTTCATTGCCGAGAATCAGCGCTCGAATATCAGACATGTGGCGATGAGCGTGTTGCTCGGGGTGCTCTACCACGAGCTGGCGGGACCTGAATCCGCCCTTGATCACCGTCTGCAGTTGAACACTGACACCGGGTAATCCGAGTGCAGCAATGGCCTGCTGAACGACGGAGAAATCCGCTCCCGCGTCGATCAGCGCCGCCAGCATCATGTCGCCACTGATACCCGTTGCACACTCCAGCCACGCAGTTCGCATGGGAATCACCTTTCGCACGTTGCCTGCAGGAATTGGAGCTCAGAATTTGCCGTTGGTTCCACCCTGGCGAGGATCCAACCTGGCGGGTCCAGCCTGAGGCGAATCCAGCCTCAGCAATGCAGCGACGGACAAAGGCTGGTTCGAATGACAATCGGAGTGACCACAACGGGCCATTCCCAGCTTTCTTTGCAACCGCACTTTGCAACCGCGAATCCGGTATCAAGCAATCAGGGCTTTTTGGCTGCACCCATGGCCCGAATCTGATCCAGTGGTGACCCGGACACCGCCGTTGGCGCTGCCGGTGCCGCAGGCGGTTCTGGCACTACTTCTGCAGCTGGACTGTCGTCGCCTGCCGGCAGAGCCGCAGCAGCACCGCTCGCAGCTCCTGCAGCGCGGATCGCATCCAGTGGCGAACCACCGGCTGCCGTTTTTTTCGCCGCACCAGCACCTGCGGCGCGGATGGCATCCAATGGAGATCCCGCTGCTGCGGGCGTCTTCGCCGCACCAGCACCTGCCGCGCGAATGGCATCCAGCGGGGAACCTGCCGCTGCAGGCTTATTCGCTGCCCCAGCGCCGGCTGCCCGAATTGCATCAAGCGGCGAACCGCCGGCTGACGCAGCAGCACCACCAGCGGCAGCCTTCGGTGCAGCCTGCGGCTTCTCTGCAGCTGCGGGCTTTTGCTTTTCCCTGGGAGCGTCGACGATCGTCAGATAGCCGGGCTCAATGTCATACCAGGCGATGTCCACCCCATCATCGAACTCCACCAGAGCACGACAATTCATGTTGACTGTACGGACCTTGCCGGTCAAAGCTGCAAAGCGTTTCAGCTCGGGAGCCACTTCCGATACGACAACCCACTTAT
>JALRDR010000342.1 GCA_023262145.1 Planctomycetaceae bacterium
GTTCAAGGCGGCGCTCTGTTCACCGGAGTTCCTGTATCTGCAGAATCCTCCCGGACCACTTGATGGGTGGGGCATGGCTGAACGGCTCTCATTTTTCCTCTGGAATTCCATCCCCGACGATGAACTCACCGCGCTGGCAGGGGATGATCGTCTGCATGAACCGGAAGTGCTGCGTAAACAGGTTGAACGCATGCTGAACGACCCGCGTTCCGAGCGTTTCATCATCGATTTCACAAATCAGTGGCTTGATCTGGATGAGATCGATGCGACCACCCCCGATCGCCGGCTGTACCCCGAATTTGGTCAGAATCTGCGCGATGCGATGCTGGCGGAACCGCAGGCATACTTTCGTGAACTTGTCGACAGGGATCTTCCCGCCGCTGGCATCGTCGATTCCTCCTTCGCCATGCTCAACCAGCGACTGGCGGATCACTACGGAATCCCGGACGTTCACGGATCAGCGATCCGGCGCGTAAACCTGCCCGACAGCAGCCATCGAGGCGGATTTATCACTCAGGCTGGTGTTCTGAAGGTCACAGCCAACGGAACCACAACATCTCCGGTGAAACGTGGTGCGTGGATGATGAAGAAAATTGTCGGCAGGCCACCCGCAGCGGCACCGGGTGACGTGCCGGCCATTGAGCCGGATCTGACCGGAACCACAACGATCCGAGAGATGCTTGCGGCTCATCGTGACAATCAGGCCTGCGCTGGTTGCCACGCGTTGATCGATCCACCCGGATTCGCGCTGGAAAACTACGATGTGATTGGTGGCTGGCAGCAGCGCTATCGCTCACTCGACGAAAACGGCATCCCCGTGCAGCCCTCGGAAACATGGACCGGACGCCGTGTGGGTTACACGTGGGGCCCTGAAGTGGACCCCTCAGGAGTCCTGGCAGACGGCAGAGCGTTTCAGGACCTCGTGGAATATCGGCAGTTGCTGCTGAGTGACCGTCGTGCTCTCGCTGCAAATCTGTTGTCACAGCTGACCGTCTATGCCACGGGAACACCCATTGAATTTGCTGACCGAACGGCTCGCGAACAGATGCTCGACGCCGTCGCGGCGGGCGATTACGGCGTGCGCTCTCTGATCCACGCACTTGTACAAAGTCCAGTTTTTCAGTCGCAGTGAGCGACACCGCCGATAGCGGCAATTGAACAGGAGCCAGCAGATGTTTCAGCGTTCAACAGTCTCACGCCGACGTATGCTGCAGGGATCCGGCGTTGCCCTCTCGCTCCCGCTGCTGGACGTAATGCAGCCTCGCCGTACCCCCGCCGCAGAACAGGCTCAGCCACCGCGCAGAATGGTGGCCGTTCAGACCAACATGGGAATCCTGCCACAGAACTTCTGGCCTGTCGGATCCGGACTCGATTATCAGGCTTCGCCCTATCTGCAGATGCTGGATTCACATCGTCGCCAGCTGACGGTCTTTCGCGGTGTTTCGCACCCGGACGTTGATGGAGGACATCTTGCAGAGCGATCCTTTCTGACGGCGGCACCTCACCCCGCCAGCGGTGCATTCAGGAACAGCGTCTCCATGGATGTCGTTGCCGCAGAATCCCTCGGAACACGGACCCGCATTCCGCTCCTTGTGACACGGATTGGGCCCAGAAACTGTGCGGGAAGTCTTTCGGTCACCCGATCCGGCGTTGAGATCGCTCCGGAGCAAAGTGTTTCGGCACTGTACCGACGCATGTTCGTACAGGGTACGGCCGCCGAAGTTTCAGCACGGCTGAACGATCTCAGCAAGGGCCGCAGTATTCTCGACTTCGTCAGCGACAGTGCCGCCAGACTGCAGCAGAAACTCGGCCCCCGTGACCTCGCACGAATGGATCAGTACCTCACCAGCGTCCGTGAACTGGAAGTTCAGCTGCACGAATCTTCTGAGTGGGAAACCCGACCAAAACCACAGGTTCAGGATCCCGAACCCGCAGATGCAGAAATCTCTGAACTGGCCCACTCCAGCAAACTCATGTTCGACGTCATTCGCCTTGCTCTGGAGACGGATTCCACAAGACTTGTCACTCTGTTCATCAGCACGCTGGGGCTGAAGACGGACATCCCCGGCGTGTCACACGAAACTCACACACTCACCCACCACGGGAATCGACCTGAAACACTTGCCGAACTCGAACGAATCGAAACAGCGCAGTTTCAGGCACTCGCCGGTTTCCTGAATGGCCTGCAGACAGCCGATGAAGCCGATAACAGTCTGCTGGATCAGACGATGGTGCTCTACGGAACCTGTATGGGCAGTGCCAACGCACACTCCAATGTCAACCTGCCGATGCTGCTCGCCGGCGGCGGATTTCGACATCAGGGGCTGCTGGAGTTTGATACCAGGCAGAACTATCCGCTGCCGAATTTGTTTGTCTCCATGCTCCAGCGACTGGGACTGGAAACTGACAGCTTCGCCTCAAGTACCGGAACGATGCGAGGGCTGGAATTCTCCTGAGCCAAACGCAGAGCATGCGCGGGATCCGTCACCGGACATCGGATCCGTTTCCTGACATGCTGCCCATTCTTCGCGGGCTGTGCCAGCGGTCTCCCTGCCGGTCAGTGCCCGCAGATTGCTGCAACGCCTGCACTCCGCGGATGCCGATCGAGGCGACAGACAAGGTGCTCTGCGCATACTGTGACGGCCCCCGCGACTGTCTGATCAGACTGCAACAGTCTGATACCACTGTGACGGCAGGATCTGCGGCACGCCATCACTGCACTGCATTGCCGTCAGCATCAAAATAATACGTCCTGTCGTAGACCGAGAATCCCTTCACGTAACGCCACTTGCCATAATCCCGCCACGCTCCATTGGGGCGGGAAAACCACGCCTCAGAGAAGTCACCGGTGCTGCGATAGACGAGCGAATCGTGATACGACACCCACGCATAAGCCGTCGCAGACAACTGATAGCCCTGCCTGCCAATGCGGGTGTAGTACCACCCACCTCGTTCCGGCGTGACAGCCTGACGCGACAGAAAATCCGTCGGCTTCAGATACTCACCATTCAGATCTTCAAGAGACCTCGGGTACTCCCCGTTGGTCTCGTGATAACGAGCCAGCAGCACCTGTACTTCCACGGCCTCACCGATCACTCGCGCTGCCCACACTTCATCCGGATTCCAGCGGCGGAGGAGAACAAATCCCCCGTAGGCGACAAGCAGCAGACTTCCCGCGACGATCAGGAATCGTTGCAACGGCGTCCGCCGCGTGCGGCAAGCCTGATCTGCTGCAGGCAAACGTTGCCTGCGTCGCCACCAGAACCAGGCGAGAACCAATACAACACACGCATTTGCACCCGCAAAGATCCACCACGCTACGCTGTTCGCCATGGCGGCTGCAGAACCGGAGTCAACAGCGTCTGCAACCGGCTTGACTGTGGTTCCTGTAAGGATCCCAGTCAACGCCAGCAGCACAGCCACAACCAGTGCCAAAGTGATTCTGCTCACCGCATTCTCCCGCACTTGCACCCATTCCCCCGCGCTGCCACGCAGCGATCGAGGGCCAGCAATATGACTCTGCCGCATGACTCTGCCGCATGACCCCGGTCATTGGCACAGCGTCTGTTCACCCGCCACGTCCCGGCTCCCGTCAGACTTACCGCAGGCAATCATGAATTGTTCCGGTTAACCACAGAAAACGCAATGGCAGCAAAGATCCAACAATCGCAGGGGTATCGTGCAATTCACTTCCGCAGCTGCCTGCAACGTTTGCCGCGGCACGATTCAGTCACACATCACAGCAGCACCGGTTCCCGGAAGGCAACCAGGCCTGCCCTTTCAGAGCATCAGATCTGATGCTCCCGGTGCAATGCGACCAGTGCGACTCTGGCTCTCTCGACAAGAGTACCTGCCCTGATATATGTTAGTCCCTGACTGAAGCCTGCCACCCGCTGTCCCGCCACTGTCTGGCTTGTCATCATCGACGTGCCCGATCGACGCTCCCGCTGATGCGCAACATCTGCGGCCTGGCATACTATTCTCCTCGCTTTGGTAAGCAACCATGCCGATCCTCGCCTCGTTGAGTATTACTCCAGCATTGTTCCGCTACTCTCGATTCGCAGCCGTTGTGTGTCTGCTGCTGGCCGCGGTACTGGGACATCCACGCACCACTGCAGCAGCCACGACAACTGTCGTTCCTGCGCATCGCTCAGTGACAGCGCGGTCAGGTGAACCGGTCACCGTCCGTCTGCCCGGGCCCGTCACCGACGCAGTCGTTGGCGCTGGTGGTCGCATGATTGTCTTTCATCTCAGATCACTGCAGCAGTTGGCTTACTTTGATGTCAGCCAGTCCAAAGTTGTTCGCTACCAGCCGTTGACCACCAACGATATCAGTATGGCTGCCGGTAATACGCACCTGTTTCTTGGTCTGCGTCCGCAGAAACTGATCCAGCGCTGGAACCTCGATTCCGGTGAGCAGGAGCTCACTGTTGCTGCACCTGTTGGCGGCATCGGACAACTGGCCATGGGCGCGAAGTCGGAGGCACAGCTGTTTCTGCTTTCCTCCCGCGACGCCAAAACCTCGTTCCTGATTAATGCTCGCACCATGCAGCCCAGTCCAATTCAGTGGAAGGGCTGGAGCAATGGCGCATGGGGGCCGGTCTGGATGAATGTCTCCTTCGATGGAACCACGGCAGTGGTCTGCGGTGGTGGCTGGGCAGGTATTGACGTCGTGGCAATCCAGCCTGATTCCGTCAGTACCACGGCCTCCGGAAGTCACACCCGTGGCGAAACGCTTGTCTCCGGAAATGGCCGGCTGATCTTCCCCGATCAGGGGCAGATCCTCATCAGAGATCTCGAAGCTGAAGTCACGACCGTTGAGGGACATCCATTCCCCGCCATTGACCCCACGTGGTCACTGACCAGCAATAAGGTCGAAGGCAATGTCGAACTCACCATCTTTGCCAATGCTGATCCGAGACGCGTAGCCACAATCCGCGACCTGCCTGAACTCAATCAATCGTCTCCGCTTCCTGATCACAAACGCATTTTCCTGATCCCCACGCAGCATTCGCTTGTCACCGTTGGCCCGGGCAGCGATCACCTGCTGGTTCGCGAATTCCGCATGGAGCAGGCACTTGAAGATGAGGGCATCGATTATCTGTTCGTGGATTCTGCTCCGGAAGAGTCCATCTCCGCCGGAAAAGCATGGCGGTACGATCTCTCCATCCGCAGCCGAAAAGGAAACCCCATCGCAACTCTGCAGTCGGCTCCTGAGGGAATGAAGCTCGGGCCTGCCGGTGACATTCGCTGGAAAGTTCCTCGCAAGGTTCGCAGTGGCGATCAGTTTCCCGTGATCGTACAGATCACTGATGATTCCCGGCAGATCTCATCTTGAAACGAGTTTCCCGCTTAGATGCTTTCAGCGGTTATCTCTTCCACACTTAGCTACTCGGC
>JALRDR010000409.1 GCA_023262145.1 Planctomycetaceae bacterium
GGCGACGGATCCCAGTGGCGCGATGGGGGCGATTCAGCGGACATTGTCCAACGATGTCGCCTGTCGCAACGTGGCGCTCGATTTCAGTCGCCCACCGGAACAACGACTGTTGTTTTCGGAACTGGAACCGGATGTGTTGCCCGGCCAGTCGGAGGAAGCCGATACCCGAATTCTGCTCACCATCATGCACCTGCACCAGCGAATTCTGGGGCGCGATGATGGCCCGGATTCGCCTGAAGTTCAGCTCAGCCTGCAGCTGTTCAGGGACGTGCTGGCCGATGCTGCGGCAGGGGAACGTTACGACCCGCGGGAAATCTATCATTGTCGACAGGGTCTGGAGCGTGAAGTTCCTGATCCGCATTACACCGTTCGCGCGTGGCGAGCTGTAGTGACGTATCTGCTGCGGCAGCCGGAATTCTTGTACGAGTAGAGGGCAGGGCAATGACCGGGCGACGAGACTTTCTGAGCTGGTGTACGCTGGCCGGACTGCAACTGGCAGCTCCCGTGCGAGCAGACGAACCGGCGGCTGCCGACAACGCCGAGCTACCACCGTATGCAGGTCCATTCTACATCGTGTTCAATGCCTCCGGCGGCTGGGACACGACCATGTTGATGGATCCCAAGGGCGTGGGCGGGATCAATCGCCTGTTTGCGGAAGGGGATATTCTGACGGAGGGCAGCCATCGATTCGCGCCCACGGATGCGCACAAGGATGGTGGTCTGAGCAATGAAGCGTTCTTCGCGGAGTTTGGCAGGGAACTGCTGGTCTTCAATGGGCTGGATTACGCGGTGAACAACCATTCCCCCTGTTCGCGTTACATGGCCACCGGCAAGTTGGACAGTCTGGCCTGGCCGACTTTCGCGGCGCTGGTGGCGGCCTGCCGCGGTCCGGCCTGTCCGCTGTCCTTCCTGACATTCGGCAATTATTCGGCGACCGGAAATCTGGTGGCCATGTCGCGTGTGCCCTACCTGCCGTCGCTGCGACGAATTGCAGTGGCCGACGGCATCGAAGGCAATGCTCGGTCACCGTATCACGATGAGTTTGCGTTATCGCGGATTGAGCAGACTTTGGCGCAGAGAAAACAACTGCGAGATGGACGAACGCAGCTGCCGCGGCGAGCGCATGCCGAAAACATGCTGTACGCTGCGCAGGTGAATTCCAAAGCGCTGCAGCGTGTTACTCCGCATATCCCGGATGAAATCCCGAAAGCACGGCTGGCACAGCAGGCAGAGATTGCTCTGGCATCCTTCAAGGCGGGTGTCTGCGTTTCGGCCAATCTGTCCATTGGTCAGTTCGACAGTCATGCGAACAACGACCGCGATCAGATGAAGCTGATCCCGGAGCTGCTTGAGGGGATCGCGTATGTGCTGCATCGGGCGGAGGAGCTCCAGATTCGCGATCAGCTGGTCGTGGTGATGCAGAGTGAGATGGGACGGACGCCGGACTACAATTCGGGCGAGGGCAAGGATCACTGGTCGATTGGCTCGGCCATGTTTCTGGGCCCCGGCATCAGCGGCAATCGCGTCATTGGCAGCACTGATGAGCGGCAGTTTGCGGTGCCGTTGAATCCGCAGACGCTGGAGAATCAGCCGGAAGGCGGTATTCGCGTGCGACCGGAACACGTGCATCAGGCACTGCGCGAACTGGCGGGGATTCAGGATCACGAATTCAGCAAACAGTTCCCGACCGGCATTGGTGAGGGCGACCGCCTGCAGGGATTTTTCACAGGCTGAACCTCCGCCCAGTTCGCCTTGCCTGACGAATTGTATCCCGGACGGTTCGACGCAGCGTCCCCTGACGTCGACGGTGCAGACTCGGACGTCCCACCGAACAGATCGCCTGAACGTCAGTCCTCAAACAAGTCCCGTGGCGTGTGCTTTGCAAAGGCGAATTCCGGACCCAGCAGCCTGATCAACTGATCCGCGTTCAATGACATCAGATCGTAGTTCTTCTCCAACTGCCGAATCCGTGTGGGCAGTCGATGACGAAGATCCCCAGCTACAACTCTATCACCAATCATTCCGCGCCGAGGTCGCTTTGTTGTGTCGTCCCAGTACAGACGATGCAGTACTTCGAAGATTGCGGGGATCCTGGTGAGGAACAAACGATCAAACACGTGTTGAATTGTCGCAGAAAAGGTTGCAGTAGCCCCCGACAACAACATGCGATTATGAACCGGTGCCACGCGCAGGATATGCCATGAGATAAACAGATGGTGCCGGTAGTACGTCCGGCTGTTCTTCGGCTCATACGCATAATAGTAATCTGCCTTCACCACCCACTGGCCCTGTTTCTGCTGACACACGGAATCGAAGAACCACAGCGACAGCCACGTCCAGAGCCCGGCATCCTCCGCCAGTTCGTTTTCATCCAGTTCTGCAAGCACGCTGTGCAGATATTTTGAGGCATCGCCCTTGGTACGAAACTGCTCCTCCGCCACCTGTACGGCCGGCTGAACCAGCTGAGTCAGCTCAGGATTCTCGAGCAGATCCCGGCGGGGATCCTGGTCCGGATGCTTGCGAATCCGCTCCAGCATCTTCCGAAACTCTGCAATCCCCGCTTCATTGAATCGCCGCAGCTGCATCACAGATCCTCCTGATCGTCTTCCGGCAGCTCACCGGCAAATCGCTGCAGCATCTGCTGCTGACGACAGAAGTTCGATACCACGTCGTCGATCCAGTGATCCTTCACATCATCCTCGTCGTCAGGCCCCGGGGCCTGCTCCTGTTCCGAATGCAGACTCTTCGCAAACTGCAGCCACAATGTCGCCCAGTCCTCGTCCGCTCCCTCCTCATCGATCGCCTCCGCAATCGCTCGCGGCAGGATCTGGCGAATCGCCGCTGAGTAGATCAGCGAGAATACGACCGGGTCACAGCGAATTCGCTCCCGAATCTCCGGACAACGCTGGTTGATGAGCAGATACACGTCCTCCTCACGAAACTCCAGCCGCCATACCTCGTCGCCCAGATCGACCGCTTCCACAGGCAGCAGCCCGCGGCGTTTGGTTTCTGTCTGATCGCCGCCGCGAATCGGACGCACAACTTCTGCCAGTCCCAGAATCCTGCCGAACTGGTCCGTGCGGTCAATCACCTTGACGGAAAAGAACACATTCCGCCCAGCCAGTCCCCGCAGGCGACAATCCTTTGCCGGCTGCAACTGTCCAACTGTGCCCCATTCGAAGCGAGGAATGACATTGGATCCTGCACATGTTGCTTCCAGCACCACTGCTGCATCTGCCGGCATATTGAGTTCATCCAGATCCAGATCCGCCTGAAACGTCCGCGGATCACCGTCGAGCACAGCGATGCGAATACGTTCTCGGGGAATTCGTTTGCGACCGGTGGAATTCACTCGCTTGATCATATCTCAGCTCCCTCAGCAGTTGCTCCCGCGTCGTCAACGTCGTCCGTGCTGGCCCCGCGCAGCTTGTTCAGGATGCCGATGATGCCGCCGCGTTTTTTTCGTCGAGGACGAGCGACCGGCTGCGGTTCTTCAGCCACCATTTCCCCGGCAGCGGCATTGCCGTCCGACGCCGGAACTGCAACCAAAGCCGGAACGGGGGCACCGCTGGGCGTGGATTCCCCGTCATCCACGTCTGCCACCTCATCGTCGACACGCACAAACACATCCAGATTTGCATCAAATCCATTCACGGCCAGCCAGAAGCCCGGGTCCAGGTGACTGAGCAGAAGTTCATTCCCCGACACGCGTGTCACCTTGACGCCGTCACTGGAAAACTCGAGCGAGCTGTCTTCCCGGCGAAAGTCGAAATCCAGTTCGGTCCACTTGCTGAGCGGATTGCCGCGTGGCGTGTCGTAAGCAGCCAGCACTCGGAGCAATGCTCCGGCTGGAATCTCCTGTTTGCTGGCGGCCGTAACGCGAAACCCACCGCTCTTCGGATCCACGCGAAACCAGCGCTGCACTCTGGGAATCGGTGGGAAGTTCCTCGGTTCCTGCGATTTCTCTTTTTCCTTCGTGCCTCGTTCGGGCAGCTTGATTCGTTCAATCGAAAACAGATCACTCAGCAGGTCAAAGTCTGCCTGCTGGTTGGGAGGCATGAGCAGATCGAGGAGCGGATTCACCACCTTCGCACAGAACTGCACGCGACCCTTCCATGTCTTCCAGAATTTCTGAGGCCGCTCGGCGGAGGAATCCCAGCTTTCATGAGCAGGTCCTTCTGAGTCACCCAGAAAACGGGCCAGGTGTCCGCGATCCACGTGTACGAATGCCTGGACTCCGCGGATTGCCGCCTTCGATGTCAGCTTGGTGATGGTCATACCTTCGCGAACAAAGTACGTGTCCCCGGGCGTTTCCTGCGGTTCCTTCTGCAGAAAGACACTCATCAGCCCCACCACCGGTTCGTCGCGCTTCTGCAGCAGATTCACCTGTACCTGCACGTGCACCAGTTGTCCGTCTGCCAGGCGATTCTGCAGGCTCTTCAGATCCGCAGCCGCAAACGCCTCTTCACTCCATTTCGGAATTGCTTTTTCTCCAAGCAGCTTCGTGACGGTGGGCGGAACAGAATCCTGCAGGCAACGGGCAAAAAACGGCAGGGGCGGGGGAGCATGTCGCTTGGCTCGTTTCGGCCCGTTCCACGGAATCTTCTCGATCCACGTCAGCAGCGATCCCTGATCCAGACGCGCTTCCTGCATGGACAGATCCGCCGCGACCAGGTCCACAATCAGCTGTCCCTGCAGGATGGGGACGAAGAAATTAATACACACCGCCTGCAGCAGTCGCAGTCCGGTCAGTTCTTCCGCCGCGTATGGCACCACCACGGACAGACCCGGCTCGGTGGTACGCGTCAGTTTCCAGTGCTGCCGAAACTGTTCCAGCGTTTCCGGCTGCTGAATGGGAACGGGAACTTTGTTCTGCGGGTCGACGCCATCGCACCAGAAACCGTCGGAGACGTATTCCACGTCATCCAGCGAATGAATTTTCAGCACGGCCTGCCCCATGAGCATGCTTTGCTGGTCACTGCTGCGAACGGTCAGTCCCAGCATACAGCCGGTGCGACTGGCCGCGCGATAGACGGCCTTGCCCAGCCCCCAGCGTCCCAGATCATCCCCCGTCTTGCCGCTGCGTCCGATGTTCCTCCAGAACCAGTAGAAATCCTCCCGCTCGCTGTGTCCTGTTTCAGGGTCCTTGTTACGCATCGGATCACCGCAAAGACCGCGAGTCCCAAAGTCCTCCACGACAAGGAACTGATTTGTCAGGTCCGGAAGTCCCGCTGCGGTGTATTCGATGTCACGGTGTCGCAGTGGGACTTCCAGCCGCTGCATATAGTCGGCCAGCACATCGTCCGGAGGGCTGTCTGCGGCCTGATGCAAAGCAAAGCGAACGCGGACTGGCTGGTCCTGCTGACCGGCGTCCAGAGCGTTCTGCAGAATTTCGCGAACCAGTGCGTCGGTACCGGCGTATTCGTTCTCCCCCGAGTTCTCTGATTTGAACAGCTCGGTTTCCTGCGGGTCGCGTTTGACCGCCGCGGGATCCTGTCTGGCAAACACCCATTCCGGCATGGCGTATGACAACTCCTGAAACAACGGTGAATGGTCGCAGCGGGCCTGTTGAATGATCCGGCAGGCGGTGCTCCGCTGCATAGGGTATCCACAATCCTTCTCCTATGCACTTCACCCGGGCTGCCCGCCTTACCCCTGAAGGGGCAGATTCTTCGAAAAGAACTGCTCTGCGGAAAGAATCTCTGTACACTTCAGGCTGAGTCGTCTGAGTCTCCTGCTGCGTGCACTGGATCGGAGCGGACGGCAATCCTGCGAACAACTGACGAACAAGGGGATTTCGTCGTGCCATCAACCAGCTCCGCAACGATGGAACGCCGCCGCCTGCTGCAGAGTAGTTCGGCTGCCTGGCTTTCGGCCAGTGTGGGACAGATCGCCCACTCCGTTGCGGCGCACTCTGCCCCACATCCCGGCGATGAAGGAAGAATTGCTGGCAACACGCTTCCGACACAGCCCACATTCGGGCGGGCAAAGAACATCATCT
>JALRDR010000475.1 GCA_023262145.1 Planctomycetaceae bacterium
CGTATAGCCATAATGTGACAAGCCCAGCACGTCGGTGCCATAGGCTCTCGCCACGACATATACACCGCTTTGGCGCAACCCAGAGCTTGATCCCGCTGTGCCTGATTGTGTGCGTAAGCTGATCCACGCACCGAGGGGCACACCGATACTTCCGTCGTCGTCGATTATCGCCAATGAGCCCTGAACAGTGCTCCCGCCAGTGCTGTCTGCTCGCAGGATCGCGTTGTCTGTACTGCCAGTGCTGCCGCCAATTCCGCCGCCGCCTGCCGGAGTCTGAAACGCAGATGTCCCGTCGGCCTGCGCGGTCAGCACATCGCCGACGCTGGCACCGTTTGTCAGTACTTGATCAGGAAGGATTGCGGTAATGCCCATTAGTCAGCCTTTGTAATCTGCTGTTTGTGTCGTCCCCACCCGGTGGGCTTAACGTAATTCAGTAAACTTCCGATACGTACACCGTAGTACATAGAAATCTGCTTCCATCGCGGAATGTCGGGGTTGCACCGCAGTAAATGCCAGAACAACACATCCCCCAACTTGCGTACGACTGCGTTTTTTGACTGTACGCAGAACTTGTCGTGGACATAGGACGCCGTCGACCATCGGGAGTCTAACGGGTCACCAATTATACACTGGAACAGCCACGGGATGGAAGCCCCGTCCCACAACTCCCCGCACTCGAAGTGTATCTCGATCATGTCTTTTGCATTATCACCAAACAGCGGAATTTGGATAACACCATCAGACACACACTGCCAAAAAAATTCTCCCGTGAATGGATTATACTGCTTAACACGTGGTGGATATGACTGCATGTTTTCCAGTGTCAGCTCGACGACCTCCACACAATCCATATTATGGTCAAATAGACTACATGTAATTTGCATTTGCCACGTACTCCTTCAGGTTGCAAGATTCTGCAAGTCCTAATGCTTGTTGAACCAGACGCCGTTCGTGACCATCGTCACTGATTCGACCCATCAAACGAAGTGTTCGCAGAAACACCATATACGTGTCGAGCACATCACATTTGCAATATCGTGTGATCTGATCAAGATTGCCGTCGTTGTACAGTTGCTCTACTGCCGACCCACAAACGTCCATCTTGCCAGGCATTCCAATTGCCTTGGCCAGCATGTTCAGACCACCGGCCATGGGAAATGATCCAAATGAAGACAGCACCTCGGCGATGTCAAAATGTGCGCCAAGGTTATACCGGTTGCGGTTCTGCTCCCAGCTCTTCGCGTACATGTTGAACCACGCTGAAACTGAAATCCCGTGCCGGTACGCTGCACACTCCATGACGGGAATGTCGTACCGTCGTCCATTGAACGTAACAAAGGCCACAGCACCCTTGTTGTTGTACGACTCCCAGCCGCCCCAGAAAGCCCTCGTCAGAGCCTTCTCCGGATCTTCTGAGTCAAACAACATACCCTGTTGCTGGACAGCCTCTTCGAGGGCCACCAGAGCTTCCAGCTCATAACTACGACTGACACGACCAACCACAATAGACACCGGCTTGACGTAAGTGACCGGGATGAAGTCGGTTTCTTTCGCCGCTCGATATTCCTGCAGCGTCACTCCCTCAGCAGCTTGCAACAATTCTTCGTTCGGAACAGTTTCAATATCGAAAACCAAGTATGTCATAACACCCTCCCAAAAAACAAAACCCACGATGACATTTCCATCATCGTGGGTTCATGATCAAATCACAAGACTCAAATACACTCGTCCATCAGAACGGCGTATCGACGCTATCACCAGATGAAACAGGTGCGTCCGGAGATGGGTCAGCAACTTTGATACCACCGTCCCGGACCAGCTGGCCAAATTCCTTAGCCGCTGTGAACAGTTCTCCGGTCGGTGGAAGCAAGCTGTCTTTCAGACCACCAATCGCAGGAGCAAGCCGAATGTTGTTGAACTTGCCTTTCTTGTTCTCATCGGGAACAGTAGTCACCCGAACAAGATTGGCGAAAATCGGCGGGTTGACCCGACGCCCGTTTGGTGTTACGACCATGTGTGTGCGGACACTGGTGTTCCACTTCTTGTACGCCTTGATCTTCGTACTCGCGAATGGGATGATGATCCCACCCACTACATGCAGCGTCTCTGGCGATGATACATCACCGCCGACCAGAACACCGTAAATGTAGAACGTCTCGGTCAGCTCTGTACCTTCTGCTGTTCGCAGTTCATTGAACTCACCTGTGGCATTCCGGACAATCTCCGAAGACGCCTCATGCGTCCCCAGAAATCCACCACCCTCATCACGTGGGCGGTATTCCACATAGAGGTGTGCCGTACAGGATGGGACAAACAACACACCCTGCTCACGGCCCTCGTAAATCTCACCAGTGGCTGTGTTCAACAGCATGCCGTGCTTTGCACCTTGGATGTACGAGGGGTCATCCTCATCGATCTGGGGACTGTTCGTCTGCAGTACCTGCAGGTACGGTGTGACCATGTCACTCGATGTCTGGTTTTCAAAACCAGTCTCATCGCCGTAGTCCGCAACAATCATTCCTAGACTGTTGCCCGGAACCAACACATTTTCGTCACTCATAATTCATCACTCTTTCATCGTTCAAGGTTGAAATTCGAAGTGGATTACTCGCCCACCCCTATTTGATCTTGGTTTGGACCTTTCGGTAGACACCAAAAACTTCCGTTGGAACGTCAACACCACTTTCCATCTGCTGGGTGAGCCAACTGCTGAGCGTCGACGGGTGTATGCTGCGTTTCTCCTCACCAACAGCACCCACACTTTGCAATGCTTCATGAACATGTGAAGCCTGCTCTTCGTCGCACTTCCCGAGATCCACTGAGATCTGGCGTTTGATCAACGCACCGTCGCCGACACGCTCGAGAAATTCCTGAGCCGCATCCATCTGCTCTTCGGACACTTTGCCGAAAAAACGACTCGTGACTGACACCTTTGTGCCGTCAGCCAGTGT
>JALRDR010000501.1 GCA_023262145.1 Planctomycetaceae bacterium
GCGGAATTTGACTACTCAGGCGATTCCGTATCACTGTCGGCCGATGGCCAGACGGTGGCAATCGGGGCACCATACAACGACGGCAACGGCACTTTTTCCGGCCACGTGCGGATCTACCGGCTAACACCGAGTGTTTCAGTAACAACTGACACAATCAGCGTGGCCGTCGGTGTCATAGAAATTACCGGCCCTGCAGGTAGCGTTGCTGAGCAGCGGCCTCGAATTGAATGGACCGAAGTTTCAGCAGCGGTCAGCTATGACGTCTGGGTTGATAACAGCAGTACGGGCCAGCGACAGATATATCGAGGTATTTCTTCCGAAGCATTTGTCGTCGTTCCAGTGGATCTTGGCATCGGAAATATCGACGTCTGGGTTCGCGGCATCCGTGCCGATGGCTCTTATCTTCCATGGTCCAGGATGCACCGTTTCCGCGTGGTTACGGCTCCAAAGGTTGACCAGTTGCCGCGGCGGCAGGAAACATCGCGTCCTTTGGTCACGTGGCCGGCTGTCCCTGGTGCCGAATCATATGACGTGTGGGTCAACAACTTCTCGACCGGTCAGCAACAATTTGTTCGAACCGCTGTTTCAGAGCCTTCATGGCTGGCGACAGAAGATCTTCCCATGTCGCGTTATCAATTTTGGGTGCGTGCGAAAGCCCCTGGCGGTCTGGCGAGTAACTGGAGTGTCAGAACGGACTTTTATATTGCTCCGGCTCCTGAGATTGTCAATCCTGTTCCGTCGACGTTCGATCGCACCCCACTTCTGGAGTGGTCGCAGATTGCTGGGGCCACCAGTTACGGCGTCTTTGTTCGATCTCTGGTCGATGGCACGACTGTGGCAAACAGTTACGGTCTGACCAGTCCCAACTGGACACCCGGCTCCGATCTTCCTGCGGGACTTTACGCATGGTGGTCAATCGCGGAATCGACAATAGCGGGGTTTCGCAGTGCATGGACACCACGACAGGAAATTTATGTCGGCGGGCTGGCGAGAATTACAAGCCCGGTTTCGCCCGTAGCGTCTACGACGCCGCTGATTAAATGGGAAGCGGTCAGTGGAGTCAGCTACTACATCCTGCAGGTGAATGGTGAAGTGGAAGGCCCAAAGCTGATTTATCGGGATGATCTGACAACGAACTCATTCCAGGTCGTCAGCCCTCTGACCAGCGGTAGAACCTACCGTGCCTGGGTCAAGGCCGTAAGCGTATCGGGTGAACAGGGGCCGTGGGCAGACGCCTATGTGTTCAAAGTGGCTGCGAGCGAGGGCGGTGAGTCACAGGAATCGCTGCCGAGCGGCGTGCTGGCACTGCTGGATGACGCACCGCTGACGACATCCCGTATGGCCGCTCAGCGGCGACCGATTGCGACGACTGTAAATGATGGCAGAGCGTTGGGCGCACTGCATGAATGGGCTGCCGACACGGATGTCAGTGTGGCGCCCGGGGACTTGCGTCAGCCTGCGACAAAGTTCGTGTTTGATGAGGATTTCGCTGGAACTGAGTTGCAGTCACACGTGTTGCCGCGTGACTGGTTTGAGCAGGTTGCCGAGGCATTGGAGATCTGAGTTGCTGTTGGCGAGAACCTTCGGGGCTTTTCCGCGTTGGTGTTCTGCGGGGCCATCCATAGTTGGCAGTGGCCATCCATGGTTGGCAGTGGCAGCCCAGCACGGCGTTCCGTGCGGTAAGCTGCATATTGGCACGCGTTTGCGGACTCTTGCAATGGCGTGAATCAATCGGCCAGTTGCCTGGGGCATCCGTTCCGGGCAACACCTGATCCAGTTGCACCAGAATGTGGGGACGGTCTCCGTCGGTGGCACCTGCGTTGGGATAGTCTCCGGTAGGTGGTACCGGTAACGCATTTCTAGCTCTCATGCTTCTCCGCGTCTCTGTGGCTCTGTGAGAAAACCTGTC
>JALRDR010000599.1 GCA_023262145.1 Planctomycetaceae bacterium
GATACAATTCGACTGGCGGGGATCGAAGATCGCTGCGATGAAAAACGGACGGACTTCTTCCAGACATTTGAGCTGACGGCACCGTTGCTGGAGGGCGGCTACGTTGTGAAGCTGCACCTGAAGGATCTGATCAGTAATCAGGTAGCCAGCAGTTCGGTTCGCATGATGGTTCGCTAGGTCAACGCGTGTTACGTCTGCACGCGGTTGCTGCGTGTGGCCCGGGGCGGCTCAGATTTGCGACAGGACCGGTACCTGCAGCATGCAGAAAATAATCCAGCCGCTGCAGACGATGGCCGGATCCGTTTTTGGACTGCTGCTGCCGGCGGACGCACAAGTGCCGAAGAAGGTTCACTGTGACCTTACCGGCAGAATCAGTACCTCGCTGCTTACGACAACCGTCGCATCTGCAGCCTCAATGGGATTCGGTAGTTCATGTCAGAACAGAAGATTCGGATTGCCACAAGACGCAGCCAGCTGGCGTTGTGGCAGGCAAACTACACGGCCGATCGCCTTCGCGAACTTACAGATGTGACGGAGGTTGAACTGGTCCCGATCATTACGGAAGGGGATCAGAATCAGCAGGATGCGTTGCGACAGTTCGGCGGTACTGGCGTGTTTACTCGCGAGGTTCAGCGGGCTGTGCTGGATGGTCGTGCTGATCTTGCTGTTCACAGTCTGAAGGATCTGCCAACGGTGATCGCAGAGGGCCTCGTGCTGGCGTGTGTGCCGGAACGAGCGGATCGCTGCGACTGTCTGATCCTGCCTGCTGACACCGAGCCTCCGCTGTCGCTGCAGGACCTCGGAGCAGCTGCGGTGGTGGGAACCGGCAGTCCCCGTCGTCAGGCGCAACTGCTGCACCATCGTCCGGATCTGAGTGTCCGTGAGATTCGTGGTAATGTGGATACGCGGCTGAAGAAGCTGGACAACGGGGAATACGACGCGATTCTGCTGGCTGAGGCCGGGCTGCGTCGACTGGGTCTGGAATCACGCATTTCACTGGTACTGCGGCCGCCGCTGCTGTTTCCGGCAGTTGGTCAGGGGGCGCTGGGGATTGAATGTCGCGACGACGACGACTTTACCCGGCACTGTCTGTCGCAGCTGGCCTGTGCTGTGACTACGGCCGAAGTGCTGGCGGAACGATCATTGCTGCGAACTCTGCGAGCCGGTTGTCATGCCCCACTCGGGTGCTGGTGTGAAATCTCAGCTGATGAACTCACACTGACCGGGGTCCTGCTTGCGACGGACGGCACCACTCGACTGCAGCAGTCGGCATCGGGAAGCTGCGACCAGGCGGAGCAGATCGGGAAGCAGGTGGCTGAATTGCTGTTCGCAGCGGGTGCGGAAGAATTGCTGCACGGGGGAACCGATGCGGCATCCGATCAGTGATCTCATACAAAGGGCTCAGAAGTCCAGTTCATCCAGATTGCTGAGCAGATCTTCCATTTCATCGTGGTGCCTGCGACGAATTCCGACGGACATTCCTACGGCTTCTCGTCCATCAAGGATGAGCTCCTGATCGCGTTCCCGGACAGCTTTTTCGAGCGCGTCTTCATCATCGCCGCCGCCGAAGAGTTTTGTGAGGTCGATTCGCAGTCCACCGACTTCACCGTCGGCACCAGCAATGGCCGCTTCCTTGTGCTGCGGAAAGATAATCGCATCAGCCGGGCAGACGCGACTGCACGCCGGGCAGCCTTTCTTGCAGCTGTCCTGCTGTTCCACAAGGATGCGGTCCAGGGAGTCAACTCCGTAGACGCCGAACAGACAGAAATCGATGCACTCCATACAGTTGGTGCAGCGGCTGTAGTCAATGACCGGATACCAGCGGCGTCCGGTATCTTCCGGAAGTTGTGCTCGCTGTTCCTGTGTCGCTGTGCCTCCGTCGGATGCTCGCCGAGCTTCCAGCATCTGGTCCGGATGCAGATAACGCTGCAACTGCTCCGCTGAAGGAGATCCATTGATCCATGACATCAGTTCGTCGACGGGGTTACTGAGCGGATTCAGGGAATCACGGATGCGACGAATCTCCTCCAGATAGTCCTGTGCATCTTCGGAAATGCGGAGATCGAGGCACCAGATTGTACGGTCCGGGGTCTCCGGAATGCCAATACCTCCCGCACGTTCATCAACGTCCTCGGGTGGCTCACTGTCCTCCGCACGTAACTCGGTTTCACCAACATGGCCGTGAACCCCGTCGCGGTCGAGTGTCCAGCGGATTCCACGTTCGTAGAGCCAGCCAAGCACGATCAGATCGCCCTGCACTTCCCGCAGAAACTGAGCAGCGGAATGATTCTGACTGAGATCATAGAGATGCGGGATCAGCGTGACTGTCAGGCCCTGGTCATTGAGCAGCTCGGAGGCCAGCTGATCTTCCAGCGCGCGCTTGACGGGATTGCGTCCCTGGGCCTGGGAAATCACAACGGTGAGTGGTTTCTGTGACATGGTGCTGCTTACTGCGGAACGTATGCCGCTCCTGGGGAACTAATCTGCTGCGGAATTTCTTCAGCCTTCGTTGACCTGTCCCTTGATGGTTCGCTGAGCATCTTCCCAGGCAGAGTTCAGGAACTCAAGGTACTGCTCCGCCGTCAGCACCGGCTGTGCTGTCTGAAAATCGTAAAGCCAGCCGGAGCCATAATTGTCCACATTAATCCCGGAAGGGTCCTGCAGGAGTGCAGGATTGAATGTCAGTACAGTTCCGGCACAAGGGGGAAACATGGAAGAAACGGCTTTGGCACTTTCAATTTCACCAATCTCCTGACGATCACGAACTTCGTCACCTTCATTCACGGACCATTCCAGAAAGTACACATCCTGCAGCAGACGCACGGAATAGTCCGTAAAGCCGACCCGGAAGACGGAGTTTCCCTGATCCAGCAGCCAAAGGTGCCTGCGGGAGTAAAGGCGATCTGTGGGAAAGCGGGCTTCGTGCTTTCCCATGGAAAAACTCAGAAAGTCTGACATCTGCTTTCAGCTCGCCGGCCGGAGATCTGCGGTGGCCCCGATATCCTTACCAACAGCTTCAATTTCCTGCAGCAGGTCATCGGGACTGACTGTTGCCGGAAGGGCCAGTTTGAGGATCATTTCGAAGTCACCGCTTTCGGCCGTGCGAACGGCGTGCATACCGGTGATATCGATATCGAGCCGGGCCATCAGCTGGCTGAGCAACTGCAGGAAGCCCGGCTGATTGCGGCCGCCCACGCGCAGCCGAAATGCTCGCGTATCCTGAACAGCTGCCGTGTATACAGGCAGCTGAGCTTCCGGATCTCGAACTGAAAGGTCGATTGCAAACGGGCGGCAGACATCCTGCAGATGGTCGCGGATCAGATCATGGCTGAGTTCCTCAGGGAAGTCCGCTGAGAAAATCATGGTGAAGAATCCGCGCACCACTGTCTGACTGGATTCCCGCAGGTCGCCACGCAGATCATGGATCGCCCGCGTGACCGCAGCCAGAATTCCGGCGCGATTCGCGGCTGTCATGATGATGATCCATTCCCTCATGGGTTTGTTTTCCGAGGACGAGTCCGTGATTTCAGTTGATGTTACCGGTGGTCACACCGGCGTCAGAATACCGTCGGCGGTCAGGAAAACCAACAATGCCGCCACGTGAGTCGGCCTGAAGGGAGCGAAATCGGGAATGTCTATTCGTCGTGCAGTTCCAGAATGGCTTCCACTTCCACCGGAACATTGAACGGCAGTGAACCCATTCCGA
>JALRDR010000746.1 GCA_023262145.1 Planctomycetaceae bacterium
GCCCTGGACGATCTGAAATCAGCCCCGCCCTGCCCTCGATCTGCGTGCCGGCAGCTGCCACACGAGCTTCCTGCGGGCCAAGGAGTATGTGGTCGGTACCGTCGGTGGTCTGCACCTGCACACCCAGGCCATTCGCCCACGTACTGACCCTCGCAGGTGCTTCTGTTTTCAGACGCGGATACAGCACAACCCGAATTGTTCCGGGATTCTGCACCGCTAATTCGATGTGGTCAGCCTGGATGCTCAGCTGCGGCGCCAGCGAACCTGCAAAGACCACATCCATATCCACATCCTCCGCTCCCTGCAGCAACACTCCGCTTTCCGTTCGCACAATGGTTCCACCCAGATACAGACGCCAGATCGTCGGTACCGACCTCTTATCCAGAGTATCCGCCAGCACAAAATAATTCGGCTGCTCCGGATCAGTGTCCTTGACAAAGACAATCTGCCGCTGCCAGCCCCGCCGCGTTCCCCTCACATAGTCCAGCTCCGCCGATGTACTGAATTCACGAATTGCCATCACTCGTTCCTCGTTCAGTGTGGCTGGCTTGTCGGGCATGCTGTGGGCTTCCCGGGACTCTTCATTCCGACGGTTCTGATAATCATCTTCTGTACACAACTCGCGCCCACGCCCCCAGATCGTGATACTTCCTGAATCGTTGAAGTAGTGCGAATGATTGCGACCGGCAATCATGTGCAACGTCGTCTCTCGTGCTGACCCGATCGTATTTCGCAGCAGCACTCCCGTCTCGCTGTACACCGCGCTGCTCCACCTCGGCATACGCGGACTGATGCTGTCATCACGAAAGAAATCACGATAGCCCATCAGCCCGGGGTAATAGCTCAGCTTGCCGGGTTCTGAAAACTGCCCCTGCTCCTCATCCATCCACGCCATCTCTGCTGCAAACTCCGGATCGCGCTCCCGCCATATTCCGGCCATCGTCCCGAACATGCTCGTACGCTCGTTCGCATAGGTATGGCCAATTGACGGAAATCGACGCAGGCCTTCACAGGCCGAATCCCGTGGCGTCGAGATATTTCCAAACCAACGCATGGCGCTCCGCAGCTGCGGATGAAAAAACTCATCTTCCGTTGCCAGGCCGGCATTTCGAGCAATCAGAAATGAACCCAGCCACTGATCAAAGATCACCATCGAATAGTGCGGACACTCAATCATGCCACCCTGGGGATCAACCCAGTTGTCCACTTCCCGCTGCAACGCAGTGAAACTTTTCCGTAACCACTCCGCAGACTGCGGATGCTCCGGAATCAACGCCGCAAACATCATTCGATAGCCGTTTGCAGTGGTTGTCATATTCGGATTCAGCGAACACTTGCCGGTTGACGGATCCCAGTAGTCCGGGTCATGCAGCAGACGATTGACCGCCACAATTCGCTCGACCAGCTGTGCCCGCTGTTCCTCGGTCATCACATCGCCGGCAAATGCGGCATCGGCCAGTGACGCTGCCAGTCCGGCGTAACGGGAGTAACTATGCGGTCCGGCACGCTTTTCGATCGTGCTGGGCATTGCCTTCAACAGCCGTTCAAATGCCTCAAACGCTATCAAGACGACTGCCTGCTCTGCACTCGGGTTCTTTCCCACCAGCGCGGCAAAGACCAGCTCATCCGGGGCTGCCAGCCCGTCAAGATGATCCGTGAACTGCCGTTTCGCAAGCTGCTGCAGCTGCGCTTCTGACATTCGCTGCCGTACCCGTTGAACGTCAGCCGCGGTCACGTACAGGCAGGGATGCACTGCCTCTTCTGCGCAGGCCGTCACTCGCATTGGCTGCGGCCCGGAACAGGCCAGCAGTACGATGATGGACCACAGAGTCCTCGTCAAATGTCCGCATTCTCGCCACATGTTTTTACCTTCGCATTCCAGTGTTGACCCGCCCGGCTGCCATAGCTGTCAGATTGAATCCAGATCCACCCAGCGTCGTTCCTGCCAGCTCTGCAGAGCACACTCCGCCAGCTGAACCCCCTTGGCACCAGCACGCAGCGTCCATGGAAATGGCTCCCCCACAGCCACATGCTTCAGAAACGCTTCCCACTGAGCCCGAAACGCATTGATCTGGTCCGGTGGAGCAGCAATCCGTTTCCAGTCGGCAAAAAAATCCAGCGGCTGTTCCGCGTCAGGGTTCCAGAATGGACGTGGTGTCTGCTGGTGGCTCTGCACGTAACAGTCACGCAGACCCGCAACCGCACTGCCCGCAGTGCCATCCACCTGAATTGTCAGCAGGTCATCCCGCCGCACACGTACTGTCCACGAACTGTTGAACTGACAGATCACACCGCTCTCACATTCCATCGTGACGTAGCACGCATCATCCGCTGTGCAGGCGTAAGGTTGGCCCGATTCGTCAACCCGCTCCGGCAGATGCTGCGCGCCCAGACAACTGACCGAACGCACTTCGCCGAACAAATCATCAATCAGGTAACGCCAGTGGCAGAGCATATCCAGAATGATCCCGCCTCCGTCCGCACCGCGATAATTCCATGACGGTCGCTGCGGTGGTTCTGCAGGATCATGCCCCGTGAATACCCAGTAACCGAATTCACCCCGAACACTCAGAATCCTGCCAAAGAAACCCTCGTCCCGCAGCGTTCGCAATGTACAGACGCCCGGCAACCACAACTTGTCCTGCACCACACCATTCGGTAACCCGGCCTGCTCACAATCAGAGGCCAGTCGCAGGGCGGTCTGCAGATCGGTGGCCACAGGCTTCTCACAGTAAATGGCCTTGCCCGCTGCAATTGCCCGATCCAGAAACCCCGCCCGAAAACTGGTGCCGCTCGCGTCAAAGAACACCTCGTATCGAGGATTGTTCAGCACCTGATTCAGATCCGTTGCTGTTTCAGGAAATCCGGACCGTTCCGCCAGCTCCTGCAGACGCTCCTGTTCGCGACCTACAAGGATTACGTCCGGCAACAGTCGCAGACCATCTCTCGCAACAACTCCGCCAGAATCGCGAATGGCCGCCAGGGAACGCAGCAGGTGCTGATTGCTGCCCATGCGACCTGTGACACCGTTCAGAATGATCCCAATGCGTCGTTTGTCCACGCTTGTTCAGTTCCTTCTGTACCAACCTGAGTATTCGCCAGCGGAGCAGTCTTCAGCGAGCCGGCTGTTTCGGCAGGTGCACATCCTCCGGAAGAAACGTAATCTCCCTGTCGTTCGCAACACTCGGCCCCGGAGTGCTGCGACCCGCTCGAACCTGGGCATCCAGCAACAGCAGCAGCGCATCCGCCTGTTCGCGGTGAGATTCCAGCAGATTCTTCGTCTCAGCCGGATCATCCGCCAGATTGAACAACTGCAGCGATGGCAATCCCTGTCGCTTTGCGTCGGGCTCCTTCGGAGCACTCCAGCCACCGCTCCCTGCCGACAAACACAGCTTCCAGTCGCCCTGACGAATCGCGAATGAACCACCGATCGAATGACTGATGAGAGAATTGCGGCCCGACGTTGATTCACCCTGAAAAACCGGAACCAGACTGAAACCGTCTTCGCCACCGAGTGGCTGCTCCGGCTGACCGGTCACCTCCCGTAAAGTCGCGTACACATCTGTCAGACATGCCAGCGCCCGCGTTGTTCCTCCGGCAGCAATCTTCCCCGGCCAGCGGGCAATGAACGGAACCCGATGACCACCCTCGTAAATATCAGCCTTGTGGCCGCGATATCCGGCACTGGGATCGTGGTTGTGTTCCTTCAGCAACGGGAAATTGGCTTCGGGTGAACAACCGTTGTCGCTGGTGAAAATCACCAGTGTTCGATCATCGACACCGGCCTCCTGCAGAGCCTTCAGCAGCTGGCCCATGTGATCATCCATCTGCATCACAAAGTCCGCATACGGATTCATTCTGCTCGCACCGATGAACGGTTCGATCGGAGCAATCGGTGTGTGTGGAGCCGGCAGCGCCAGATAAAGAAAGAACGGCTGCTTCGCATTTTCCCCCGAGCTGCGTTCGTGCACATGAGCCACCGCCTTTTCGAACAGCAGCGGCAAAACGCGCGGAATCGCAAAGTCGCTTCCGATCGGACCTTTCCGATACCAGCCGTAACGATCCTCCTGCTTCGTCACGCCTTCCTCACGATCCGGCTCTGCCGTGATCCTCCCCGTATCCACCCAGACATAAGGTGGCATATCCAGCGATCCGCAGTGCGCGAAGTAGCGATCAAAGCCGTTGATGTCCGGCCCATTCTGAACCGGTTTTGTGAAGTCAATCTGCTTCCCGTCCTGCGCCCAGTCCCAGCCCAGATGCCACTTGCCCAGCATCGCTGTGTGATACCCGGCACTCTGCATCAGGTGTCCCAGAGTCGGCCGAGCAGCAGGAATCAGATGCTCACTTGTGCCGCTCAGAACTCCCCGCGCCAGACGTGAGCGCCAGTTGTAACGTCCGGTGAGCAAACCGTAGCGTGTCGGCGTACAGACGGAACTGGGAGTGTGCGCATCCAGAAATGTCAGCCCTTCACTGGCCATTCGCTGCAGGTAAGGTGTACGAATCTGACAGTTCGGATTCGTGGGCTGCAGATCCCCCAGCCCCAGATCGTCCGCCATCACAACAATGATATTTGGCGGCTGCTCAGCTGCTTCACCAATTGTCCCCGAGCCCCCTGAAAGCAGCCCCCAGAGACAACACACTCTCCACACAACGCTGAATTGCCTCATTTCACTCATCCCGGCATCTTCTCAAAACAGATTACCACCCGTGATTCCAGCCTTCAGCAGGCTACCGTGTTCCGCCTCGAATTTCGAATGCAGTGATCGCAGCAGTCGTGTTTCGTGGGCTTCCATGAGGGAAACTCCGTAAAACTGACTGTTTTTCCCTGCTTCTACTGCCGCAGCGGAAGTGATTCCGTGAATTCCACTTGACCGAATCTCATGGCAATGCAAAGCTGGAAGTGGGGAAGGTAATCCATGGTACTCAATGCTTCGTCAACTCTTCTGCATCGACTTCTGGTTCTGATCACGCTGCTCACAGCAGTCGTGTCAGTGCCCGTCGCCGGCGCATGCTCGGTTGACTCCGCTGTCGACAGTGATTGCTGCTGCCAGCCGCCGCAGAATTCCTGCTGTCACACCGCGGCCACCGCTGCTCACTGCGCCTGTGATGTCCCTCATCAGGCCCCGCTGCCTGCTCCACCACAACGCCTTTCGGATCAGACATTCTCGGCTGCCTCGCTGCTGAACTGCCACGCTGCCGCATTTTCCGAAGCAACACCCTCCGCCTGCCTCCAGTACTGCTCAGGCACACGTAACGCCGTTCCGGCTGCAGCAAGACAACTGGCGACCCTGTGCCGCTGGCAGACATAACTTCGCATGCAGCACTTGCGCGCCCGCTCCTGATGGCGTTCAGTTCTCCGCGACTTCGTCGCGTTGAGTCTTCCCGATTGCTTTCGCTCCGTCCGACTTGTCCTCTCGTTGCGCTGAGGAAATGCCATGGCTCCCGAACAGCCTCAACCTGAAGTCATCGTGAATGTCCCTCCTCCCCAGCCGGGATCCCGCGTGTTCACTCAGGCACTGGATCTGCTGCATCGTGAATCCGCGCAGTGGTGGCTCAAACTGCTGGTGCAGCCCCTGATTCTGCTGCTGGGAATCACCCTGCTCCTCGCCGGTCTGGGCGTTCTGCAGCATCAGGGTCTGCTTGTGGGCGGAAATTCCAACTCCTCAGGTGATTCGACATCAGGCTCAACTGCGACCAGCTACATCTGTCCGATGCTCTGTACACCACCGCTGAAATCGCCTGGACGCTGTCCCGTCTGTGATATGCAACTGGTACCTGCCACAAAGTCCAGCCGGACCAGGGGTGACCAGACGATTGAAATTGGTGCAGCTGCCCGCAGGATCGCCAACATCCAGACAGTCGCAGCGACACGCCAGCCTGCTGTCCGCCAGATTCGCAGTGTCGGCAGCCTGCACTACGACGAAGGATCACTCAAGGAAATTACAGCGTGGGTTGATGGCCGCATCGAAAAGCTCACCGCCGACTACACGGGTGTTACAGTTCGCAGGGGCGAACCTGTCGCCGTAATCTATTCACCCGAACTTTACTCCGCACAGGTGGAACTCCTGCTCGCTCGCAGGAATGCTCGCAGCAACGCACCAGCAGCCCTGCTTGAACCCGGACAACAGCTCTACGAAAGCACCCGCCAGCGTGCACTCGAACTGGGCATGACCGCAGCCCAGCTGGATGCGGTGGAAGCATCCGGAATGGCAGACAGCCGTCTGCAGCTGATCGCTCCCGTCAGTGGAACCGTCATCGAAAAACAAGTCGTGGAGGGTCAGTATGTGCGTGAGGGACAGCAGATCTGCAAACTTGCTGACCTGTCTTCCATCTGGCTCATTCTGCAGCTGTTTCCGGAAGATGCTGCGCTCATCCGCTATGGACAACTGGTGACATCGGAAGTTCAGTCACTGCCCGGAAAGCAGATTGAGGGACGAGTTGCATTCGTTGATCCCGCAGTTGATCTTCGTACCCGCACAGTGGGTGTACGGGTGGTGATTTCCAACCCGGATGGTCAGCTCCGGATTGGTGACTTTGCAACCGCAACCATCAATGTCCCGCTCTCAGACTCCGCGGGACCACTGTTTGATCCGGAACTGGCCAATCGCTGGATCAGTCCCCGCCACCCGCAGATCACTTCGCCCGAACCCGGACAGTGTCCGATCTGCGGGCTCGCACTTGTTCCCGCCAGTGAGCTCGGATTTACCTCTGATCCGCAACAGCAGGCCGGTGTCATTATCGTGCCCGAAGATGCCGTACTGGTGGCCGGAGAACACAGTCTGGTCTATGTGGAAAGTAACCCCGGACGGTTTGCAACCAGAAAGGTAACCCTCGGGCCACGCACAGCCGACGGTTTTGTCATTGTCAGTGGACTGGAAGCTGGTGAATTTGTCGCCACCCGCGGTAATTTTCTCATCGACTCGCAAATGCAGCTTGCCGGCAATCCCTCCCTGATCGATCCGGAACATGCTCAAAAACTGTTTGAACCCGGATTCTCAGAATCACAGCTGGCTGCACTCAGCAAGCTCCCGGAAACCGATCGCCTCCTTGCCGAACAACAGCAGATCTGCCCGGTGACTCAGATGAAGCTCGGCTCCATGGGAGTACCACTGGCAGTGACCGTGGACGAGCTTCGCATCCTGCTTTGCTGCAAGGGATGTGTGCAGCCAGTCAATGACGACCCGCAGACTCTGCTCAGAAATCTGACGTCCCTGAACCCCGAGAGCAGTCCCGCAGGTCCGGATTCCCCCGCTTCCGGAACGTCTCCCATCGAACGGCCTGATGATCGTGTTCCGCTGCCCCCGGAAGCCGCCACAACATCGCCGTCGGAGCCGCAACAGTGATTCGCCACCTGCTCCGATTCTGCCTGCGGGAACGCCTGCTGGTACTGCTTGCACTGCTTGGTTCACTGTGGCTGGGCTGGGATTCGTTTCAGACCGTGCCTCTGGATGCGGTTCCCAATGTGGGTGAAAATCAGGTCATTGTGCTGAGCGAATGGCCGGGGCGCAGTCCGCAGGACCTGGAAGATCAGGTCACCTATCCACTCTCACTGGCGCTGCAGGCTGTTCCCGGAGCAACAAGTGTGCGCGGCCGCAGCATGTTCGGCATCAGTTTTGTCCAGATCACCTTCGACGACAGCGTCGACCTGTACTGGGCCAGATCTCGGGTTTCCGAACAGCTCTCCACCGTAGCCGGTCGGTTGCCGGAACAGGTTGTTCCCGCATTGGCCCCGGATGCGACCGCCCTTGGTCAGATCTTCTACTATGTTCTGGATGCACCACCGGGGCGAGATCTGGCTGAACTGCGTTCTCAGCAGGACTTCTTTGTACGTTACGCGCTGCAGTCCGTGGAGGGTGTCGCGGAAGTGGCATCCATCGGCGGATACGTGCGACAGTATCAGGTGGATGTCAATCCGGACCAGCTGCGATTTCATCAGTTGCAGCTGCAGCAGGTCATCCAGGCCGTGCGTGACTCGAATATCGATGTCAGTGCCCGCACCGTGGAAGATGGTGGAATGGAGTTCATTGTCCGCGGTCGGGGATTCATCGGCGCCGGCAGAAGTGAAGCTGAAACAATCGCGCAGATTCGCGAAACCGTTGTCGTTACCCGCGATGGGGTTCCAATTCGGATCCAGGATGTCGCCGATGTACAGTCCGGTCCCTCCTTCCGTCGCGGCGCCCTCGATTTCAATGGCCGGGAGGCTGTTGGCGGAGTGGTGGTTATGCGGCATGGTGAAAATCCTCGTGCCGTCATCCAGCGTGTGCGGGAGCGGATTCAGCGAATTGAACCGGAACTGGACGGAACTCGAATTCGAGCCGTCTATGATCGAACCGGACTGATTGACGAAACCGTGGGAACGCTCACCACCGCATTGCAGGAAGAAACCGCTGTGACCATCGCGGTTGTAATTCTGTTTCTGCTCCACGTTCGCTCCAGCCTGATCATCGCCATCACCCTGCCCACTGCCGTACTCATGGCCTTTTCAGCCATGAAGCTCTTTGGTGTGGACGCAAATATCATGTCACTGGCCGGGATCGCCATCGCTATCGGCACGATGGTCGATATGGGAATCATCGTCCTCGAAAACATCTACAACGCACTCGCCGAGTGGGAACAGACAGCTCATCTGCTGCCACGAACGGAACGGGAAACGTCTCGTATCAACGTGATTCAGTCGGCAGCTGAGGAGGTTGTGCCGTCTGTTATGACAGCGGTCTCCACCACCATCGTCAGCTTCCTCCCGGTATTCTTCCTGACAGGTCGCGACTACCGCCTGTTTGCGCCGCTGGCATGGACCAAGACTTATGCGCTTGCGGCCAGCCTGATTGTGGCCATCACCATTGTTCCGATGCTGTCGCGACTGTTCTTCCGCACAATTCGCTGGCAGGTGCGCTGGTCACTGCTCTGCGCAGCAGCATGCTCTGCACTGACCGCCGGCCTCGGTCATTTTGTCTGGCAAAAGCAGCTCACACAGTTCACCGGAATGTCAGCAACCGCCTGCACATTACTGACTGCCTGCATTGGCCTGCTGCTCAGCTGGACCCTGCTGCGTGAACGACTGCGGCCGCTCTCCGAAAACCCCGCCAGCAGACTTGTTCTGCTGCTGTATGCAGGGCGACTGAGGCTCGCCCTGAAACAGAAAATGCTGATGCTCACTCTGCCGCTGCTGCTGCTGGTACTGGGCACAGGTGCGTGGCTGGGGTTGCCACGCGTCCTGCGGCCGGTGGAACAGTTTGCCGCTGTCTTTGGTGCAGACCTGACCCGCCTCCCGGGTTACTCCAATCTGCTGAAAACCCTGCCCGGACTGCGTTCGGACGACTGGATTGCGCTCGATGAAGGCAGCTGGTTTTACATGCCCAGCCTGCTGCCAGCCGCAAGCTTCAGTCAGTCCCTCGAAATCCTGCAGTCGCAGGATGTTCTGATTGGCCAGATTCCGGAGGTGGCCGATGTGCTGGGTAAAATTGGCCGTGTCGAATCAGCACTTGATCCGGCGCCGGCCGCTATGGTGGAAACCTATGTAATGCTTAAACCGGTCTCGGAGTGGAGACCGGGAATCACTGCAGATGATATCTGGGAGGAGATCAACGCCGTCGCCACACTGCCGGGAGTCACTCCTGCTGCTCCGCTGCAGCCCATCGAAGGACGTGTTGTCATGCTGCAGTCCGGCATTCGAGCTTCCATGGCAATCCGGATTTTCGGGGACTCGCTGGAACAACTGAATACCGCAGCAGAACGTACAGCAGATTTTCTGCGCATGCACCCACTCGTAAACTCTGATACCGTCAATCCGGACATCGTGCTGGGCAAACCCTATTACGAATTTGAAGTCAGTCGTCAGGAAGCCGCACGCTACGGCATGACAACGCTGATGGTGAACCAGATCGTCTCCGCCGGATTGGGTGGTGTTGATGCCACAACGACATACGAAGGGCGAGAACGTTACCCGGTGCAGGTTCGCTTCTCTCGAGATGTCCGTGATGACATTGATGATCTGCCCCGAATTCCGGTCGTCACTCCGACCGGTGATGTCGTACCGCTCGAACGCCTCGCCGAAGTCTCTACAACGTGGGGGCCCGGAGTCATCAGCAGCGAAAATTCCCGGCTGGTTGCCCATGTCATGTTTGCCCCCTCCGGCAGCGGCGACCTCGAGACTGTGGAGGCTGTCATGGCGGCGATCACCACCGCACGCAGCGATGGCAGACTGCAGTTTCCCAAGGGCAATTTTGAAGTCGAAGCAGTCGGTGCATTTCGCAATCAGCTGGAAGCCAATCAGCGACTGATGTGGATTATCCCCGGCGTATTCCTCATTAATCTGCTCCTGCATTACCTGCACTTCCGCAGTCTGCCTGTTTCACTGATTGTCTTTTCCGGAATCCCCATTGCCTGCGCCGGAGGCATGATTGCTGTTGCCTGGGCCGGCGTGGAACTGAATACGGCCGTCTGGGTGGGTTTCATCGCTCTCGCAGGCTTCGCCGCTGACGACGGAATCGTCATGGCCAGCTATATCCAGCAGCGCGTGACCGGACGACACTTTGGCAGCATCGCTGAACTGCAGGAGGAGGTCTTTCAGGCCGGACTCCGCAGAATTCGCCCCTGTGTCATGACAACTCTCACGACCATCTGCGCCCTGCTGCCGGTGCTGACATCAACCGGACGCGGTTCCGATGTCGCTCAGGCAATGGCATGGCCGGTTCTCGGCGGCATGCTGATCGAACCATTCACCACGTTTGTCGTACCGGCAATCTACTGCGCATGGCTTGAACTGCAGCTTTGTTCCGGGCTGCAGGAACAACCAGCATCGACACTGAACCAGATCACCCGGCAGAGTCCGTGATCCGGGGACCGCTTGCGGCGAGACGATGCATGCAGGCTGTCAGCGGCAGATATTGCCAATTCCTGCGAACACTGCGGCGGCAACTGGCAACAAACTCCCCTCCGATCACGGTGCCTGGATACCCCATCTTCCCCTGAGCGGCAACTCTTGCTGCCTGCGTTACAGAACTTCGACTTTATCGATTACGCAGACTCAACTGCTTATGACAGTTATCCGATCTTTCATATGGGGCCCTGTCTGCACACTCAGTTGAAGACAAATGAATTCTCGTTCGCACAAGCTGCAGTTTCTCCTCATCGCTTTCCTCGCCGGTTGCCAGACGACGGAACTGGTCTCGCGCGTCAACTTTCCGGATGCTGCAGCAACAGTTTCAGCCGCAGCAGAATCGGCGGCCGCAACACCCGAAATGGCAGAACTGACACAGCTTACCGAAAGTCTGACGCAGCCCCGGACTGCATCGGAACTGGTGACTGTTGCCCTCGACCGTCACCCGCAGATTCTGGCCGCACGAGAACGCATCCGGGCTCTGCAGGAACAGATCACAGTGGCCGGCAGCCAGCCTGATCCGCGGATGACACTTACGGCTCAGCCGGCACCAGTGCAGACCGCCTCCGGAGCCCAGCAGTTCATCGTCTCAGCCAGTCAGGAATACCTCTCCGAAGAAAAGCGGACCGCTCGCGCTGATGTGGCCAGATCGATGGTTCAGATTGCTGAGGCTACGCTGCGAGCAAAGGAGGTGGAGATTTCCGCACAGGTCCGCCACAACGCCTACGAACTGCGTTTCCTGCAACTGTCCATCGCTGTCACGCAGACAGAACAACAACTCCTGCAGGAAATTCGCACCATCGCAGCCACCCGTTATCGCACTTCGGCAACAAGCCAGCAGGATGTGCTTCGCGCCGATCTGGAAATCTCCCGACTTCAGAATGAACTGATCCTGCTGAAACAACAGGTGACAACCCGCCAGACACGCCTGGCAGAACTTCTGAATGTCCCGCTGACCCTGAAGATCAGGACCATCGAATCCACCCCCGATCCCGTGCTGCCGGACGACCCGGCCATGCTTCAGGATCTCGCGCTGATGCTGCGGCCCGAACTCAAAGCCTCCGAAGCTGCGATTCAGCGCGATCGTCGTGCCGCCGAACTGGCGCGCGAGGAATACTATTCCGATGTAACACTCGGTCTCTCGTGGATCGACGTGGCCGATCACGGACAGTCTCCCGTCGCCAATGGCCAGGACGCTGTGATGCTCACCGCAGGGTTTCGGTTCCCGATTCGTCAGGAACGAATCCGCGCTGCTGTCGCCGCCGCCGAAGCCGATATGGCAGCTTCAACCAGATCCCATGACGCTCTCCGCAACAGCACTGAAGCTGATGTTCAGGACCTGTTCCAGCGAGCTCAGAGCCTGCAGCAGATGCTGCACATCGACCGCGAAGAGATGATCCCCCGGGCCAGACAGACGCTGCAGGTCTCCAGCGCCGCCTACAATGTGGGTCAGGTGGATTTTCTGCAGCTGATGGATAACTGGCGCACACTGCTCACCCTGCAAACCGCCCGGCTGCGCCGTGAAGCGGACCTGTGGCAGACCATTTCCGCGCTGCAGCGAGCCACCGGCGATGCCTGGAGCCCGGCAACAGTTGCTGATCTGCCTGCAGCTGAAGCCGATCCGCAACAATGAGATGCTGCGCTCTGTGATGATGACGTCCTGTTCGAAGCAAGTCTGCCGACAGCAAAGTCACTTTCCCTGCATTGCTGCCAGCCACCGTGATGCGTTCTCCAGAACCTGCAGCGGTTCCTTCTGCTGGAATACAGGAAAGATCTCATGCCCCGGACGAAAGTAGAACACGCGGCCCTTCCCGATCTGCCACAGACAGCCACTGCGAAAATACTCACCCTTGTCCCAACGCTCCTCGAAAATCACCTGATCCGGTTCCGGAATATGATGCGGCTCACCGTACATCTCGGTATGCGCGACATCCCACTTCCGCGGCAGACCAGCCGCAATCGGGTGTTCCGGCAGCAACGTTGTTACATGCGATGCAGCACCGTCCGGTCGCCAGAACGGAAACACACACTGCGGCAATACCAGCTGTTTCTGACCATTGTCCGCGGTCTTCACCGCTGGTGTCAGCGGCGTCTCGATAGTCACCGCCTTTCCGTAGGGTGACTCGTTCAATAGCTGCCACTGCACGCGTCCACGCATCGATTCAGGCAACGACGCTTCTGCGTCAGACTTCGCCCGCTCCTGCATCAGCCGCACGAACGCCTTGTGCCAGTGCGCCGAATGCAGCGCGATCAGAGACAACCTGCCCTCCATCACCCGTCGTACAACACCCTCAATCAGCACGTCATCCTGATCTCGCACCCGGATATGACTCCAGACAATCAGCACGTCCGTCTGATCCAGCTGTTCTGCTGACAGCCCCTGCTGCGGATCCTTCAGAGCCGCCGTGCGGACCTGCAGGCCTGGTCGAGTCTTCAGGGCCGCAGCAATTGTCTCTCCCAGAAATCTGTCGCCGTAACCCTGCTTCTGCTCCGGTTGCTGCTCGTCCCAGACCAGGATTCTCACCACGTCGGCTGCAGTCGCCGCAGCTGGCACAAGAAAAACAAACAGCATGGTCAGCAAGTAATTCCAGCGGCCTGTCATGATCAGATGGTCCTTCCTGCAAGTGAACAGAAATGCAACGGCAGAACAGTGTCAGCAGCCGGTTCGGGATGATCCTGCGGACAGGAGCAAGGCTGCTGCCTGCATGTCGCCCGCCAGTCATGGCAGCCCACTGTCGTGCAGTTGTTGTTACGGGACAGTGCCCCGATCCGACGTCGTCTTACTTGCCCAGCAGTTCGTGGTCGCTTTCCACATCCCGCAGCACGTTGTCCTGAAACAGGATTCGCTGCGATTGACCCGTCATGCGGACAGCTTTCTCTGTCAGGCCGGAAAACACGTTTCCGGTAATCGCCACATCAGCCGTTGATTCCAGCAACAGCCCTCCCGCCAGCCGGTCATTCTCCGCCCGGCGAACACTGTCTTCTCCGATGTAACTGTCACTGAAGTTGTTACCCGTCACGGTAATCCGACCACTGTCAGGCCCGATCCGCAACGCGTTCGTTTTCAGAATCGTAAATGTATTGGCGGATACAGCACAGCCGTGAGCATCACGCAGATCGATGCCGGCGCCATTGTGAGCAATCACGTTGGCACTCAGCGTAATCCCATAACAGTCGCGGTCCAGAATCACTGCCGTACCGTTGCACTCTTCAATCATGTTGCCGGCCAGCACGCTGCCATAGGTATTCTCAATCACGACGCCATGGCCCAGATGGTCATCCAGACAACACCCGTTCATGCACAGGTTATATCCGTCAAAACAATGCAGTGCGTCCTGATTCTCCTCAAACTGACTGGCGGCTACCACAATGTCATGACAGCCCTGCAGGTTCAGTCCCGTCCCCTTGTTGTAGGTGAGCAGACAGGCGTTGATCCGCGGATCTTCGTAACAGTAGTCCAGCAGAATTCCGTCTCCTCCGTTCTCGCTCACAGTGACCCCCTGCAGCAGAATCTCGTTGATCTGTCGCGCTTCGATACCTGCCCCACTGCCCTCGTTTCCGGTAATCCGCAGATTCGTAACCTGCACCCGCCATAACTGATGCTGTCGATCCGTTTTCGCATTCTGACATTCCGGGTCTGCGATCAGCAGGGCTGGCTGCCCTGCCTTGTTGGCGTTCACAATCCACGTTGCAGTCCCGACACCGGTGAGCGTGGTGTCAGCAGTGTGCAGCCGCAGCGGTTCCTCAATCACAAATTTCCCTGCCGGCAGCTGCACCAGAGCACCCCCATCCGGAACCGCATCCAGTGCTTCCTGTATCGATCCGTACTCCGCTGCATTGATGGTGAGAATCGCGCCCGGAAGTTTCGTTTCTGCCGCGAAGACAATTCCCGGCAGATGGCAGGGAATCAGCAGAATTGCACATCTCAGAACGACCGCTTGCATCAGGCTGGTGGGACTCATCAGGAATTCTCCCGTCAGAACTATTGGCGGAACCGGATCGACGCTGCGAATCCATATGCTCAGATCATAGTGGCCGCCTCGCTTTCCGGAACCCTGCGGACGCATCCATTCAGCGGCAATGCACCCGTCATCCTGCCGCAGATCGTTCTTGTTCCACCGCTCCGCGGAGTATACTTTCCCAACACAGCTCAATGTCAGCCTGGTACACGGCACCACAGGCAGGCCATGGCCTGCTCCCTGCTCAGCAGGTTGCTCACCGGGTTTCTGCTGCCCGTCGACACCAACTGCCCCTGCACAGAAGACCAACAGATGCTGCCCACCCCTGTCGCCCTGATTTTCGGATTCGTCATTGGCTCCATTGTCAATATGTCCATCTTGCAGCTGGGGCCGATGCTCATTCCGCTTCCGGATGGTGTTGATGTCTCCACCGAAGAAGGGCTCCGTCTGGCCATTCCGCAGTTCCAGCCGCAGCATTTTGTCAGTCCCTTTCTGGCACACGCGCTGGGCACACTTGCCGGAAGCTACGTTGCCGCACGAACCGCGCGGACACGCCAGCGACTGCTGGCTGCCATCATCGGTGTTCTCTTTCTGATCGGCGGAGTAATGATGGTGAGGATGGTCGGCGGACCACTCTGGTATGTCGCAGCCGACCTGCTCATCGCTTATCTTCCCATGAGCTGCCTCGGTGTACGCCTGGCTCGTTCAGGAACAACCACCGCCAGCGCCAGTAATGCGACGTCAGCTCAGGAATCAGCTCAATGAAATACAGCGGGGCTTCTCGAGATCTCAGGCCACAGCCCCGCTGCTTGCAGCCCCGTCTTTTACCAGCGAATCAAAGCCATGATTGACTTTCAATACC
>JALRDR010000757.1 GCA_023262145.1 Planctomycetaceae bacterium
GCACGGTATGCTCCGCTGTTTCTGGCTGAACAGATGTCGCCGCCAAACAGTGCATTGCACGAATCCTTGTCACTGGATCAGCATCGCGATCGGGCAGCACTCCGCGATCTGCTCTCCAGGCGATTCACAGCTGAGCGTCGCAACAGCACGGTCGGCAGTCATAACTCCGCTTATCAACGGGTGCAGGGCATGATGGCCAGTGCGGAACTGTTCAACGTAGAGCAGGAGCCGGCAGACGTGCGTGCTCGCTATGGCCCCACACAGTTCGGTGAACAATGCCTGATTGCTCGACGCCTTGTGGAAGCAGGGGTGCCATTCGTGAAAGTAGCTCGTGCGTGGTGGGACAGTCACGGGCAGAACTTTGAAACGCACATGGAGCTTTGTGCTGATCTGGATCACTGCATGTCGGCCTTGCTGGATGACCTGCAGGAACGAGGTCTGCTCGAAAAAACACTGGTGATCACACTTGGCGAGTTCGGACGGACCCCCACGATCAACGCCAGTCTGGGTCGCGATCATTTCGCCAGTGCCTGGAGCTGCAGTCTGTCCGGGATGGGCATTCGTGGTGGCGTGGTGCATGGTGCGACCGAGCCTGAGGGTCAGACCGTTGCAGATGGGGAAGTCTCCGCTGGCGATTTGTTTGCCACGATACTGTCAGCTGTGGGGATCGATTTTACTCACGAGTACATGGTCGGTGCCCGACCGACACCGCTGGCTGATTTTGGCAGTAAACCGATTGAAACCGTGCTGGCTTAGCAAGGAAAACCGACGATGCGACAACCTGATGAGAATTCGGCAGCCGCTGCGGTCAACGAGCCGGCTGTGGAGGCAGCAGCCGTAACGCCGGAGGGCTTCATTCCGGGGCAGTTGAAAGTTGAGCGAACACTGCGACTGCCGTCAATCACCTTCTGCATGGCTCGCCATGATCAGAGTGGTCGCGTTTTCTGCGGCGGTTCTGACTTTGGGCTGCATCATTTTGATCCGGCAGCGGAAAAACTGGAAACCACACCACTTTCAGAAACACGCCACGGCAGTTACGTGACCGGGCTGGTCAATGCCAGCGGAACGCTGGTGTCCGGTGGCTATGACCGTTCCCTGATCTGGTGGAATGCAGAGAGCGGCGAGCAGACGCGGCGTCTTGAGTCAGCGCACACGCGCTGGATTCGCAGTCTGGCAGTTACGGCCGACGGCAGCACTGTGGCCAGCGTTGGCGACGACATGCGAACACGGCTCTGGGATGCATCCAGCGGCGAATGTCGGCTGACGCTCGAGGGCTATGCAGAAAAGACACCCCACGGGTATCCCTCGATGCTGTACGCGGTGGCATTTTCAGCGGATGGGAAGTTGCTGGCGACAGGTGATCGCACCGGCAAAGTGCTCGTCCGTGATACCAGCAATGGTGAAGTCGTGCAGACGCTGGAAACGCCTGTGATGTACACATGGGATCCGCGAGCCCGTCGGCATTCCATAGGCGGAATCCGATCCGTGGCATTTTCGGCGGACAGCAGTCAGCTGGCCGTGGGCGGCATGGGTGCGGTCGGCAACATTGATCACCTGGAAGGCAAGTCTCGTATTGAAGTGTTCTCACTTGCCAGTGGCGAGCGTGTGCATGAGATCGAGGACAGCAAGTACAAGGGACTGGTCGAACGCATGCAGTTCGCTGCAGATGGCAAATGGCTGCTGGCGGCAGGGGGTGATCACGGCGGATTCGTGAGTGTATGGTCGATGGAAACCGGCAAGCTGCTGGTCCAGGAAAAAGTTGGCAATCACATTCACGACTTCGATCTGCTCAGCGAGACCAGTCTGGTGAGCGTGGGTCACGATCACGCCTCCTTGATTACGCTTGCGGCTGCAGATCCGTCGACCCAGCAGCCGCAGACAGAGCAGACCGAATCGTGACAGGAAGGGAAAGCAGCGTGAGTTGCCGGGGCACGATACTGGTCGGACTGCTGCTGGTTCAATTGGCAGCGACCGATGGATTAACAGCGGACCAGCCGGGCAGCACTGCGGAGATTCGCAACGTGCTGCTGATTGTTTCGGATGACCTGCGTGCTGGCGTCCTGTCGTGTTATGGAGATCCATTCTGCCAGACTCCAAATCTGCAGCGTCTGGTATCTCGCGGCGTGGTTTTCGAGCGAGCCTATTGTCAGGGTACCGTGTGCGGTCCATCACGAGCATCGTTCATGCGGGGCAGGTTTGTAGGCCGCTCCGGAGTGACGCTTGGCGAGCATCTCCGGCAGCAGGGACGATATACTGCAAGAGTCGGCAAGATTTTTCACATGCGTGTTCCGGGAGACATTATTGCCGGGACCAATGGTGAGGACGTCGAGGCCTGCTGGACCGAGCGATTCAATTCACCGGGCCAGGAAGCACACAGTCCCGGTGAGTATTCCTGTCTGAACCTGAACATTGTAACTCGCGCAGCAGAGAATCGGCAGTCGACCGGAGACCCGCATCGGCCCTTCGTGACTGTTCGCACTGACGGCGACGGAAGTGCTCAGCCTGACTATCGCACCGCGGACAAGGCGGTGGAAATTCTGAACGGAATTGGGGCTGACAGCGATCCGTTTCTGCTGGCCGTGGGATTTGTACGACCGCATTACCCGATGGTTGCACCTCCGGAGTACTTCGAACGCTATCCGCATCGATCGATGTTGTTGCCAGGAGTGCCGGCGGGGGATCTGGATGACATTCCGGCAGCGGGACGATCGCCCAGCAATTCCGTCTCGACGGGACTGCAGAAGTATCCGGAGAATCAGCAACGGATGTGGTCCGGCTATTACGCGGCCGTGTCATTCATGGACGCTCAACTGGGAAGAGTACTGGATGCTCTGGAACAGAGACAACTGCTGGACTCCACGCTGATCATCTTCACCAGTGATCACGGCTATCATCTGGGAGATCATGATTTCTGGCAGAAGTCAAATCTGCATGAACAGGTTGTGCGTGTGCCCCTGATCATTGCTGGTCCGGGAATCACGGCGGGGCGTTCTCGTTCCCTGGTACAGCTGGTGGATTTGTTTCCCACGGTCTGCGATCTGACTGCAGCACCGGTACCTGAAGGTCTGGATGGTCTCAGTCTGCGTCCTGTGCTGCAGGACACATCGGCTACGGTCCACGAGGCAGCGGTGTCATTTGTGAGTGGCGGCCACGGACTGCGGACGGATCGCTGGGCTTACATGAAGTATCGTGACGGCAGCAGTGAATTGTACGACATGGATCATGATGCGGGGCAGTACACGAATCTATCCGGAAAGCCGGAACATGCTGCCCTTGAGAAACAGCTGGAGCAGCAACTGCGGCAGCTTACTGGTGTCACAGACGAATCACCGAACGGCCGTAAGCAGAACAACAGCAGGCAGGATAACACCGGACAGAACGCCCGCAGAAAGCAGACGCAACAGACACTCGACGATTGATCTCATAAGGATTGCTCAGAACTGCCGGAGTGATGCCGCAGCCACGGCTTGTCAGCTGCGAATCACCTGATGTTCATGAATACTCGATTAATCCGTCGAACTGATGCTCCAGTGCTGAAGACAGAAACACTCCGGCAATGCCCTCCGGGGAAAAGGTGACAGCTCATGAAATCTGAACGGCAGTGCTGGACGACAGCCCTCATCTGCACATGCGGGGCGGCACTGGGAATCTGCGCTGCACTGATTCTGCCAGCAACGGCGGCAGGGAAGGATCCGGTGGAGCAACAGTCGCTTCGTGAACAACTGCAGGCAGCAAAGGAACGCGGTCGAGCGGCATCGCGTTATCTGCAGGAACAGCAGACGACAGCAGACACAGACGAACAGCCCGCAGTGCAGCTGCAGCGATTTGCAGATGAAATCCAACCGCTGCTGCAGCAGTACTGTGTGGATTGCCACGGTCCGGAACTCACCGAAGGAAACATCCGCATCGACACTCTGAATCCGGATCTGCTCAATGGACCGGACACAAGCTGGTGGCTGGAGGTCTTTGCGGTGCTCGGTAAGGGAGAGATGCCTCCACCTGAGGAAGTGGAGTTTCCGGAGGCGGCGCGCAGCAGCATGATCAGCTGGCTTTCCGGTGAATTGCAAACTGCGTCTCGACTGCGTCGCGAGCAGGGCGGTCATTCCTCATTCCGCAGGATGACAAAGTACGAGTATCGATACGCGATGCAGGATCTGCTTGGCCTGCCGTTTGACTTTGCTCGCGATCTCCCACCAGAAGCGGCAACAGAAGACGGATTTCTGAACAGCTCCGAGATGCTGCACATGTCGGTCTCGCAACTGGAGCAGTATCGTCAACTGGCTCGGCAGGCCTTGCAGCGCGCCACGGTCAGCGGGCAGAAGCCGGCGGAGTTGTACTGGCTGGGTTCAATGTCGGCAGCGGCGGCAGCGGGCCATGCTGAGCAGCAGGCCGAACTGGAGAAGCTCCGACAGGAACTCGCCGACGACGAACTGAAGCTGCAGACAGAGCTGGCAAAGAAGGAGCAGCAGTTTCGCAATCGTCTCGGCGGAACTTTCTACGCCAATCGTGACACGGGATGGAACACCCCGGCTCGCTGGGACTATGGGGGAGCGAAGTACGCGATTGCTCCAACCGACCGGCCTCCGGCGGCAGCCGAACCTGGAAGCGAAGTGGCGGTCATCCCGGCGGGGCAGAAGCTGACTGTGGAACTGGGTGACCGAATCGCAGATGAGGGCTGGATGCGGGTCCGGGTCCGTGCCGGGCGAACAGAAACCGAGCGTCCCGGGGCAGCGACGCTGGCATTGAATTTTGGCTGGCAGGCCAGCAATGATTCGCAGGCGGCGGTTCGGGTGAGCCCGACAGAGATGGTGATTGAGTCCGCCATTGACGCCCCGGAGTACAAGGAATGGCTGATACCGCTCAGCGAGATCTACCCACGAAATCTGTTTCGCGGTACGGCAAAACTGGGGGAGTTGCCCAATCCATCGGAGCTGCTGCGACTGGTCAATACATCGGTGGGCGGTCATGAGATACAGGTAGAGCGCGTGGAAGTGACCGCGCCTGTCTGGCCGGAGTGGCCTCCGGAGTCGCATCGACGGATTTTCGTTGAAACTGAAGCGGGTAGCGAGGAGCAGCGGGCTGAATTGATTCTGGCCAGGTGGATGCCTCGTGCATGGCGACGACCAGTCACGCAGGCTGAGCTGAACCGCAAGCTGGCACTGTTTCGCCGCATGCGACCGCTATGCGACGGATTTGAGGACACGCTGGTGGAAGTGCTGGCGGTGGTACTTTCGGCTCCGGAATTCCTGTATCTGAGCACAGATCGGGCAGCGGAGCAGGCGGTCCGCGGTCAGCTCAACGGAGTCGAGCTGGCATCTCGTCTTTCGACATTCCTGTGGTGCAGCATCCCGGACGACTCACTCCTGCAGGCTGCGGTGGATGGGAAACTGCAGAGCACTGAACAGATTGCCGCACAGGTGCAGCGGATGCTGCAGGATGTTCGATCTGAGCGAATTTCGGAGCAGTTTGTCACGCAATGGCTGGGGATGCAGTTGCTGGAGTTTCTGCAGGTAGACCGAAAGGTACATGGGCGGTTCAACGATGAGTTACGAGAAGTGATGGGGCGCGAGCCCGTGTATGGATTTCAAATGCTGCTCCGACAGAATGGAAGCGCGCTCGACCTGCTGCATGCGGATTACGTTCTGGTGAATGAGCGGCTGGGGCAGTACTACGGTCTGTCGGAAGTGCACGGGCCGGATTTTCGCCTGGTCTCATTACCTGAGAACAGTGATCGGGGCGGTCTGCTGGTTCAGGCCGGGCTGCTCGCGATGAATTCGGATGGGACGGATTCGCACCCTCTTAAACGCGGTATCTGGTTACTGAAGAACCTGCTGAACGATCCACCTCCGCCTCCACCGCCAGCGGTACCAAAGATCGATCTGGCCGACCCGGAGATCGCCAGGCTGACTCTGAAGCAGCGAATTGAGCGACACCGGGATCAGGCAGCATGTCGATCCTGTCACGCGCGAATTGATCCGTGGGGAATCGCGTTTGAGGACTTTGATGCAATTGGTCAGCGGAGGACGGCAGTTGACGGCCAGCCAGTGGATTCCACAAGCAGACTGTTCAATGGTGAACCGCTGCATGGAGTTGAAGGTCTGAAACTGTACCTGCTTGAAAACCGTCAGGATCAGTTTGTGCGTTCTCTGGTGGACAAACTCGCAGCCTGGGGACTTGGGCGGCCGCTCACATTTGCGGATCGCGCGGCACTGGAGGAGATCACCAGGGAAGTTCGGCAACGAGGCGACGGGCTGCGGGATCTGATTACGGTCATTGCCTGCAGTGAGCTTTTTCGGACACAATAGATTGTGGCAAAGAGGATTTTGGCAGGAACGATGAATAGCTGGCGACTGGATGCGGCCGACCAGCAGCAAGACAGAACAACGGTCTGGAGTGCGGAATGACTGTGTCATCTGCCGGGATCACCAAATTGGGTGTCAGGGGAAAAGCAATGTCAGCAGCAATAAGCGATCTGGACCGGCGACGATTTTTGCGGGGAACGGGAATCGCTCTGGCGTTACCAAAGTTGACCTCCGTGGTAACTGCTCGCGGAGAGACTGAGGGGAAATCGCAGTCACCAAAGCGATTCGCCAGCTTTTACCTTCCGGACGGGGTTCCGATGCCACTGGTGGAAGATCCTGCATATGAAGAGTGGGCCTGGTTCCCGCATGGCAAAGGGAAGGATTTCCGCCTGACTCAGTGTCTTTCACCGCTGGAACCGCTGCGTGACGAAATCACTGTATTGTCGGGGTTCTCGCATCCATCTGTGCGCAGCATCCACGGGCACTCAAATGCCGACGTGTTTCTGACGGGAGCGTACACCGGGCCTTCCGGTACATACCAGAACAGCATTTCGCTGGATCAGGTCGTTGCAGAGCATGTTGGTGAGCAGACGCGGTTTGCTTCGCTGGTACTGTCAACAGACGGTGGGACCGGCTCCCCCCGTGGCACACATACGATGTCCTTCAATCGCAATGGTCGTGCAATTCCGTCAGAAAATCGGCCGCGACGAATTTTTGATTCACTGTTTGTGAGCAGCGACAAGGATGCCGCGCGGCGTCTGGAGCTCAGCCGCAGTGCTCTGGATGATCTGCTGGAAGATGCACGTTCACTGCGACGAAGGTTGTCAGAACA
>JALRDR010000834.1 GCA_023262145.1 Planctomycetaceae bacterium
CTGCTGATCGACGAACGCCCCGAAGAAGTTACGGACATGGAACGTCGCCTGCGCAGCGACCGCTGTGAAGTTGTCAGCAGCACCTTCGACGAATCGCCGTCCCGCCACATTCAGGTGGCGGAAATGGTCATCGAAAAAGCCCGACGAATGGTCGAATACGGCCACGATGTCATCATCTTCCTCGACAGCATCACTCGACTCGCCCGCGCCTGGAATACAGAAATCCCCAACTCCGGAAAAACCCTCTCCGGAGGTGTCGACGCCAATGCCCTGCAGCATCCCAAACGATTCTTCGGAGCAGCCCGCTGTGTGGAGGAAGGGGGCAGCCTGACCATCATTGCAACTGCCCTGATCGATACAGGCAGCAGGATGGATGAGGTGATCTTTGAAGAGTTCAAGGGAACTGGCAACACTGAACTGCATCTGGATCGCAAACTGGTGGAACGCCGCATCTGGCCCGCAATCGATGTCAATCGGTCGGGTACTCGCCGCGAAGAACTGCTGATGGAGGATGATGAACTGCGTCTGATGTGGATCCTTCGCCGAGTGCTCAGTGAAATGAGCCCCGTGGAAGCGATGGAACTCCTGGTAAACAGGCTTGAACGTAGCGATTCCAACGCACAATTCCTGAAATCCATGAGCCTGAACTGAATCACGCCGCGAACTCGGCCTTAACTCGCGTCACAATCTCACCAGCATTCGTTCGGACTGCGCGACCGCCGTCTGATTCCCATTCATCCACCGGAGCGATGTCATGGCACAGGAAATCACAGCACGTATGGACGCCACTGGTGCCCGATTTGCCATTGTGGTTTCACGGTTCAACGACCTGATCACCGACCGACTGCTGCAGGGCGCGCTGCAGACCATTACGCGACATGGCGGTGATGCCGATCAGGCAACGGTCGTACGCGTCCCGGGCTCCTTCGAAATTCCGCTCGCCGCCGCACAACTTGCTGATTCCGGAAAATTCGATGCTGTGGTCTGCCTCGGTGCTGTCATTCAGGGCGCCACAACACACCACGAATACATCAACAGCCAGGTCGCAGCCGGGATTATGTCCGTCTCCCGCAGCTCTGGAATTCCCGTCACTTTCGGAGTGATCACCTGCGAATCAATGGAGCAGGCAATTGATCGAGCCGGCGGCAAAGTTGGCAATAAAGGACAGGAAGCCACCGCAGCGGCTATTGAAATGATCGCCCTGCAGAAACAGATCGCCGCACTCTGAACATCGCTGCTGCAAATCCGCGGCACTTCCGGCACCGCAGCGCCAAGCCGCGGCAATGCATCGCCGCAATGCACAACGGCGTTGTCTTCCCGCTTCCCATCCCTGAGCGCACATGCTGACGCACAGCCCTGTTCGCAGTCTTAACACGCACTGTTGATGCGGAGCTGCAGACCATCCCAGGCCGGATACACTCCTTCCGGTAATTCCGCCAGCAACTGTTCATAGTCCAGTTCGTGGGACATGTGAGTCAGGTAGGTGATTTCCGGCTGCAGCTGACGAATGATCCGCAACGCTTCAGCGATATGCAGGTGCGTCGGATGAGGCTCATGTCGCAGTGCTGAAAGGACCAGCGTCTTCAGCCCCCGCAATTGCTCCCGCGTCTCTGCCGGAAGCGTGGACACATCCGTACAGAATGCCGTATCGCCTATGCGAAAACCAAGAATTGACAGCTGCCCGTGTTTTACCCGCAGCGGCAGCACTTCCAGCCCCAGCAGAGAAAACGGTGTGCCCGGAGCAATCCGTTCGAATCGCAGTTGAGGAATTGCGTACTGATGTGCAGCCTGCGTTGGATCCACAAAGGCATAGGCAAACGTCTGCCGCAGATGCTCTTCAACATTCTCTTCGCAGTAAATCGGAATGGCTGCATTCAGTCGAAAGCCAAAGATCCGCAGATCATCCAGCCCCATCACATGGTCTGCATGTCCATGTGTCATGACCGCCGCATGGATCTGATTCGCCTGACTTCGGATGAGCTGAAGTCGCAGCTCCGGCCCGGTATCAATTACGAATTCGCCTTGCGGAGCCCGCACCAGAACACCAGTGCGAGTACGCTGATTGCGAGGATGCTCTGAGAGGCAGACGTCGCAACGACAGCCCGGAACCGGAACACCAACGCTGGTTCCGGTTCCCATGACCACCATCTCAGCTGCAAATCCAGCTGCCATCGTTCACCCATCCCCACATATTTTGAACAGAAGCGGTGTCTGCCGCTGAGCTGTCAGCTGGAGCAACGTACTTCAGAAAGGCCGGACTGACAGTTCAGAGAATCCTTGCGATTCCGCCCGATGCTGCCCAGTCCCGCCCAGGATCGCAGTCTAGCGTCTGCTGGCAGGATCAGCATACTGCCACCGCTGCAGTGAGGGGATTTCCTGCAGACGTTCCTGTCTTTCAGCGCTGCAGCCGAATCGTCATGTAACTCAGCCGATCATGGTCCCCCGTCTGATACAGTCGTGACAGCATGTCGATCACATTCGGCTCATAGTCAATTCGCTGCGTCCTGCCTCCGAATACAATCCGCAGGGGCTGTTGCGGATCCAGATCCGGCAGGCGTGGTGAAATGAACAGGTCCAGATCTCCGGGAGCACTCTCCACAATAATCGCATTCCGAACCGTACGCACATTCAATGTCCCCGGCCGAAAGGAGTCTGCTTCCGGGTCGCTGGGAGTATCCAGCTGGGCGATCTGGGCAGGAATGGATTTCAGTTCTGCCCAGCCGTAATCAGTATCTGTGGATCGCAGAATCCGTGTGTAAATCTGTCGTGGAAATGCTTCCCGTCGATAAAGCTGCATCCACTCCAGAATATCGTCCGCTTCTCCGGCGAAACTCTCCGCACCACGCTGCGGATAACGCACAAACATGATATCGAAGTAGGTCTCAATCTCGCTGCCGCGGCGAAAGAACTTTGCCGTCAGCAGATTCATCCGCTCATACCAGAACGGATGAGCTTCCCCGATCACAACATACCATGGTTTCTCGATCGCGTTTCCTGCTGTCCACTGCAGGTGCCTGCGTCCTGAAGTGCTTATCGCTGCCACTCCGGTGAACTGCTGCGGATGCGATGCGATCATGTCCATGGCAGCCTCGCCGCCCGGCCCATGTCCGGCCGTAAACATACGCGTGTCATCAATGCAGAAGCCGCGTTTCAGCCTCCGCAGCAGCGACAGCACCTGCAGATGTTCGGTTGCAGACGCTGAATATCGCTGCTCCGAATTCAGATTCCCGGCAGCATCCTCCGCCAGAACCACCACCGCCAGAATCCAGCCGGCCGCCTGTGTCTGCGCTCGCCACCAGTCCACCCATGCATCGGCCTCAGAGTCCGTACGCGGAAATGCCAGCAGCAACGGCCACCGTCGCGTCTGACTGTATTCCGCGGGCAACAGAATTCGTGCCGCCGCACTTTCCGCTGTGGCTGGCAGATGGATTACTTCCGTCCCCCCTGCGGCTGCAGCCACTGGCGACAAGGGATCTGCGGCCGGTAACAATCGGATCATTGCCGCCAGACGATCAACGCTGATTCCCTCAGCTCGAGCAATCTGCGATGCCAGGTCACTCCGCACCGAATCCTCGCTGACCTGAGTGACAAGATAATCAAGCACCTGCTGACGCACCGTGAACAGCGACAGCACGTCTTCCAGTCGAGTCACCAGCTGCTCCGCCCCCAGTAACCAGCCCGAAAATGCCTGTGCCAGCTGCTCATCCACCGGCGGCCTGTCCTCCACTCGCAGATCCAGCAACAGCTCATATGCCGCCAGCCGATCAACACTATTCGCGTCCAGACCGTCAAGCACAGTCTGCAGTGCCATAC
>JALRDR010000898.1 GCA_023262145.1 Planctomycetaceae bacterium
CGAGCTGCTCGGTGCCGATTGCCAGACGCGGTTCCCAGTCCGCTGCCACAGTTCGTTTTTTCAGGCGTGTCCTGTCGGCGGCGGAGGCGGCTGGCGCGGAATCTTCCACGGAGATTCCGCGTGCCTCCTGAATCAGCCGTCCCAGCAATCCGATCTGTTCGGCCGGAGGATCCGGCATCCCGGTATTGCCGGCTTCTGTCCTGGCTGTGCCACTGTCGACGTCTGACTCTTCGGTATCCTCTGAGGAAGCTGTTGTTGCTGAGTCGTCAAACAGTCCGGAGCCAAATTCGTCTTCAGGACTGAGCTCTGAGTCGTCGATCGCAGGTGACAGGCGATCGTCCGCAGGTGCAACAGCGGTGAGCCATTTTTCGCGTACGGACCGGACGGAATGTTCCATGGAACGCAACAGTTGAATGGCGCCAGCGGTTGCCCTTCGTGTACCGTAAACCGTCGTTGAACGATCCTCATTTCGGGAGGCAGAAGTTGATCGCGGGGGTGGCTCCAGCGTCAGAAATCCCCCGGCTTCGAGGGTCAGCAGCTGCAGTCGGAGTTTCCGGATTGCGAGTTCCTTTTCGGCGGAGTTCAGCAGTCTGCGACGAATGGCATCCTCCACGGACCGCACGGTTCCGGAACGCTGGACCAGCCAGGCAAGCAGACGCCAGGGGATTTCACCACGGCTGGCCAGCTTTGCGGCGGGAGCATCGCGAAGACGCAGGAACTGTGATTCCTGCCAGTACTGAATACCATCCCGACGTCTGGGCATTTTTCGCTTCAGGTTCCTGCGCGCTCGGATGAGGTGCGGGTCTTTTGTGTCCTCGGGAATCTGGTCCAGTTTTTTCTGGTATCTCAGGATGCGTACATCGTCTTCATGAGCGACGGCGAAAACGTAACCTCGAGTGTCATACTGAGGTCGTCCGGCACGTCCGAACATTTGCTGAGCGGAGCTGGTGTCGATCAGAATCTTCTTTCCGCGTGGTCCTTTCACGAGGGTCGTCATGACAACGGAGCGTGCCGGCAGATTGATTCCGGCGGCAAGGGTTTCTGTACACACACAGATACTCAGCAGTTTTTTCTGGAACAGATCCTCGACAATTCTGCGATAGCGCGGGATCAGTCCGGCGTGATGCAGACCAACTCCGCGGAGCAGGAGTTGTTTCAGCTTCCCGCCGGCTCCGGTGCTCCAGTCAAGGCGATCAATTTCTGCGGCCAGAGTTTTTTGCTGGCCATCGCCGAGCAGTCGGCGGCCCCGCAGCTGCTCAGCCACGCTCCAGCATTCACTGCGATTGAAGCAGAAGACCAGTGCCGGTGTGTATCGCAGGGCTTCGTCACCTTCAGCCATCAGTTCCAGCTGTTCGGGAAGCAGCTGATCTTCGACCCAGCGAAAATCGAGGGGCACTCGTCGCTCTTCACTTTGCAGCAGTCGCAGATTACGACCGTGCATCTGTGAGAGCCACACGACGAATTCGGTGGCATTCCCGACAGTGGCGCTGATGAGGAGCAGGCGGGTCTGTTGGGGCAGAAGTCCCAGAGTGAGTTCCCAGACGATGCCTCGCTCGCGATCGTTGAAGCTGTGGAATTCGTCCATAACGACGGCTGAGATTTCGTAATCGTGATCATCTTCCGGTGCCAGCAGTCGATTGAGCAGTACTTCTGCCACCACCACAAGGATGGGGGCTTCCGGATTCTCGCGGCGGTTTCCGGTAATCAGCCCGACATGCTGAGCCGAAAACCCCCAGCGAATGGCTGCTGCCTGCAGTTCGCGGTATTTCTGTTCGGTGAGTGCGATCAGCGGCGTGGTGTAGTAAGCTCGACGCCCGGTCATCAGGGCTTCATAAAGAGCCGTTTCAGCGATGACTGTTTTGCCCGACCCCGTCGGAGCGCAGACCAGAATCCCGTCTGTTGATTCAAACCATGCGTAAATGGCCTGTTCCTGCACCGGATACGGAGGCCATTGGAGCTGCTCGATATAGCCGAGAGCGATTTCCTCGGGGTTGGGCTGAGCCTGTGACATGGGAGCAGAATTCTGTTGAGGAGCTAAAACGCAGATTGCGGGGAGAATAGCAGAAAAAACGGCGGGGCGGGGGGAACTGCTCAGAGTGTCAGAATATGGTTTCGGAATTGGGCATTCCGACCGGTTGAGTTTACTTTTGCGGCTGGCGTGCTAGTGTGTTCCGCAGTACAGACCTCGAAAACATTGCGGGATTTCGATCCCCTCGATCTGCCCCCCTTGTGACGGCAGATCCGCAGAAACCAGCTGTCAGGAATTGCAGATCTATGTCGACCGCCAGCGTGACTCTGAACGGTAAGGTGTACGAACTCCCGGTGGTACGGGGAGTGGAAAACGATATCGCGATCGACATCACAAAGTTGCTCAGCGAATCAGGGGCGATTACCCTGGATCCCGGTTTCAACAGCACCGGTGCCTGTCAGAGCGGTGTGACGTATATTGATGGCGGCAAGGGGATTCTGCGGTATCGTGGGTATCCTATTGAACAGCTGGCAGAGAAATCTGATTTTGTGGAGACAGCATGGCTGCTGCTCTACGGAGAACTGCCGAATGCGGAACAGCTCAAACAGTTCCGAGGGCAACTGACGTATCACAGTATGATCCACGAAGACATGAAGAAGTTCTTCGAGGGTTTCCCGCCGAGCGCCCACCCGATGGCGATTCTGTCGGCGATGGTCTCATCGCTGTCGACTTATTATCCCGGGTCCGAGGATGATCAGTCCGATGCGAATATCGTGCGGCTGCTGGCCAAGGTGCGGACGATCGCTGCGTACGCATTCAAGAAGTCCATCGGGCAGCCAACGATCTATCCTCGCAATGACCTGTCCTACTGTGCCAACTTCCTGCACATGATGTTTGCCGTGCCGACAGAAGCCTACGCAGTCAATCCAGTGCTCGTCAAGGCACTCAACATGCTGCTCATTCTGCACGCGGATCACGAACAGAACTGCTCCACGTCAACGGTTCGTATTGTTGCCAGCAGTCGGGCCAATATCTTTGCGTCGATTTCCGCGGGCATCAGTGCACTCTGGGGACCGCTCCACGGCGGTGCCAACCAGGCTGTACTGGAGATGCTGCAGACGATCCACGACGACGGTGGAGACTACCGCAAGTACGTGGCGATGGCGAAGGACAAGAACAGTGGCTTCCGACTGATGGGCTTCGGGCACCGCGTGTACAAGAACTTTGATCCCCGAGCGACAATTCTGCGGAAGATGGCCGGAGAGGTGCTCAACGAACTCGGTGTGGATGATCCGCTGCTGGAGATTGCGTCCAACCTTGAAAAGATCGCTCTGGAGGACGATTACTTCGTGCAGCGAAAGCTGTACCCCAACGTCGACTTCTACAGCGGTATTCTGTATCGGGCGATGGGGATTCCCACGAATATGTTTACGGTTATGTTTGCACTTGGCCGCCTGCCAGGCTGGCTTGCTCACTGGCGTGAACAGCAGAGCGACGAAAGCAGTCGCATTTATCGGCCTCGCCAGGTTTACACCGGGGCGACCGAACGTAACTACGTACCACTTGCTGATCGCTGAGACGAATTGAGCGACGTCGGTATGGATCCGATGATACGTGCCGACTGCAGCCAGGCCGCTCAGCGGTGACGATCAGAGATTCTCCTGATTGCCTGCTGCATCCGAAGATCACTTTTCTGTGTTCACTTTTCTGCGTTCGCTATCGGGAAAGCAGTTGGCTATGAGTTTGATTGTGGCGGTGAACGGGGCCGGTGGACGGATGGGGCAGCGTGTGGTTGCTCTGACGCTTGCTGATCCGGAGATGACGCTGGGGGCAGCACTGGAAGCACCAGGAAGTCCCGCGATTGGACGCGATGCCGGCGAGCTTGCTGGTGCCGGATCCTGTGGAGTAGCCATCACATCGGAGCTTTCCGGCCAGGTTGATGTAGTCATCGATTTCTCCACACCGGCAGGCCTGAAGAGCATTGTGGACTGCTGTTCGGAGCGGAAGATACCGCTTGTTGTGGCGACGACCGGGATCACGGACCGTCTGCGGGCGGAAGTAGAGGAGGCGGCTCAGGTCACGCCTGTGGTGATGGCTCCAAGTATGAGCCTCGCGGTGAATCTGGTGATGAAACTGGTTCGTGAAGCGGCTCGAGTACTCAGGAACAATCCCGCGGGTGTGGATGTGGAAGTAATTGAGCGGCATCACCGGTTCAAGGAAGATGCTCCCAGCGGTACGGCTCTTGAATTTGGCCGCATCGTGGCCGAAGAAATGGGTCAGCAGGACCATGTTCACGGTCGAGAGGGGCGAATCGGACAACGCCCCCGCGGAGAGATTGGCTATCACGCACTTCGCACCGGTGATAATGTCGGTGAACATACAATCGTGTTCGGCATGATGGGCGAAACGATCGATCTTGCTGTGCGCGGGCACACGCGCGACAGCTATGCGTACGGTGCACTGGCCGCTGCTCGCTTTGTGGTTTCCCGTCCGGCTGGAATGTATTCCATGGCGGATGTGCTCGGGTTCGAGTGAGGTTCCGGAAAGTGGACAGTATGAGTTCCTCCATGCAGCCCGACAGCGAACACGAATCCGGCTGCGAACATCCGACGGGGGACTGTTGCGATGCAGGGAGCAGTGGTCCGTGCGCGGAAAGTGCCTGCGACGGACCAGTTGCCACAGGAACAGCATCTCCAGAAGCGCAAACAAAGCTTCCGCGACAGGTACAGGAGCAGGTCTGGAGGGCTGTTCCTGCTGCAGAGGAGCGTCTCCGCAGTGTGCGTTTTCCGGCAGCCCCCGAAAAAATCCATCGCCGCTGGGATCGCCTGGTGAGACTACTGGGAATGGATGGTGTACGGCGGATGCAGGCGACGCATGTCGCCGTGTTTGGGCTTGGTGGTGTTGGCAGTTACCTGGTGGAGGCACTGGCGCGATCAGCAGTCGGTCGCCTCACACTGGTCGACTTTGATGATGTCTGCGTGACCAACCTGAATCGCCAGCTGCAGGCATTTCCGGAGACGGTTGGTCGCTCGAAGGCGATGCTGCTGGCGGAACGCGTGCGAGCGATCAATCCGGAGGCGTATGTCGACCCGGTGCAGGCATTCTTCGAAGTTGCCACCGCAGAAGCTCTGCTTACGCCACGGCCTGATATCGTTGTGGACGCGATCGACAATGTGACCTCGAAGGTTTACCTGCTGGAAAGATGCACGCGTTCCAGAATTCCGGTGATCAGCGTGACTGGCGCTGGTGCACGACTGGATCCGTCACGCATTCGCATCGATGACCTCAGTCGAACGCGTGTCGATCCGCTGGCCCGAGTACTGCGCAAGGAACTGTCTCGACGCGGTATTGGAACGGATGGGGATGCGGGAATCCCGGTAGTTTTTTCTGACGAAGAGGTACTGCAACCGGAGGTTCCGGAGTGGGATCTTGAGAGCGGTTTCAGGTGCATCTGTCCGCATCGGGAAGATTCGCCGCATGCCTGTGAGAAGCGACGGACAATTTACGGAACG
>JALRDR010000916.1 GCA_023262145.1 Planctomycetaceae bacterium
GTATCTGGAAGTGGAAGGATGAATACGAAGCGCGGATTCTGAATCAGCTCCAGCAGATCGGTTCCAGCTGCGACTGGCGGCGCGTGCGGTTTACTCTGGATGACGTCTGCAGTGCGGCAGTGCGGCGAACATTCTTTCGCATGTTCAGCGATGGACTGATCTATCGCGGCAAGCGTCTGGTTAACTGGGATACGTATCTGCAGACAGCCGTGGCGGACGACGAAGTCTTTCACGAGGATGTTGCCGGCAGTTTCTGGACGATGAATTACCCGGTGGTGGACGAATCCGGCAATCCCACGGGTCAGAAGATCAGTTTCTCCACAACGCGTCCGGAGACCATGCTGGGTGACTCCGCGGTGTGTGTGCATCCGTCTGACGAACGCTATACGGACATCGTGGGCAGGCAGGTCATGATTCCGGTGACCGGGCGGGTGATTCCCGTGATCGCCGACGCCTTGCTGGCGGACCGGGAACTGGGAACCGGTGCGGTGAAGGTCACACCTGCGCACGACCCGAACGACTATGCCTGTGCGTTGCGCAACGATCTGCCGATGATCAATATTCTGAATCCGGATGGCACAATCAATGAAAACGGCGCGACGTTTGAGGGATTGACCTGTCCCGAGGCACGCCGGGCTGTCGTCGCCAGGATGGAAGAGCTGGGACATCTGGAAAGCGTGGAAGATCGCGTGATACCGCTGATGCACAGCGACCGCAGCAAGACACCGATCGAACCATTCCTGAGTGATCAGTGGTTTGTGCAGATGGACCAACTGGCTCAGTCAGCCATGGACGCAGTGGAAGACGGGCGGGTGCGATTCTTCCCGAATCGTTATACGAAGACCTACCTGGACTGGCTCAAAGAGAAGCGAGACTGGTGCATTAGTCGTCAGCTGTGGTGGGGCCATCGAATTCCGGTCTGGATGGCCGTGGCGGGCGAAGGTGCGGGCCGAATTGCAGCACTGGAGAGTTTTGGTGCTGCCGTGACAGACGCTGATCAGATCGTGCTGGCGGACAAGTATGCCGGTCGCCTGGCAGCTCGATTTGCTCCGGGGCTGCAGACCGGCGAAGAGTTGATTCTGGTCTGTGTGGATGGTGGGAACGAGGAGCTGGAGCAGCAGCTGGCAGCCGCCGGGTTTGCTCAGGATGAAGACGTTCTGGATACCTGGTTCAGTTCCGCATTGTGGCCGCACGCGACTCTGGGCTGGCCGCATACGGATCGCAATCCGCCGCTGGCGGGGGATTCCAGCGGCGGCGGATCGGACAGCAACACGGTGTTGCCGTACTTCTATCCTGGTTCGGTTCTGGTGACATCCCGCGACATTATTACGTTGTGGGTGGCCCGCATGGTGCTCACCGGCCTGTACAACATGGGCGACGTTCCGTTCGGACACGTCTATATCCATCCAAAGATTCTGGACGGTCTGGGGCAGACCATGTCCAAGTCAAAGGGCAACGGAGTGGATCCGCTGGAGCTGATTGACAAGTACGGCACCGACGCCGTGCGGTTCACGATTGCGTCGCTGTGCGGCGAAACTCAGGACGTGCGGCTGCCTGTGGGTTATGAGTGTCCGCATTGTGAAGCGGTAACACCACAGACGAAGGAACATCAGGAGATGCGTCCGCTGGGCGGACCGAATCCGTCCATCCGCTGCGGCAAATGCAAACAGGATTTTCAGTTCCCCAGCCCATGGTTCACTCCGGATGCCGATGCCGCGGTGGCACGGATTGTCAGTGAGCGATTTGATTACGGCCGCAACTTCTGTAACAAGCTGTGGAATGCCTGTCGGTTCGCCTTCATGAATCTGGAGGGTTATACGCCCGGGGCGGTCGCTGACGCGGAGCTGGCTGTGGAAGATCGCTGGGTGCTCAGCCGCCTTGCCACCACGGTTCGCGACGTGACGCAGATGCTGGAACGCTATCACTTCGACCAGGCAACTCGCGCTGTCCGTGAATTCACCTGGAACGAATTCTGTGACTGGTATCTGGAAATGCTCAAGCCGCGTTTCCGCAACGAGGAAGCACGCCCGGTCGCTCAACGAGTGCTGGTGACTGTCGTGGACACTCTGCTCCGACTGCTGCATCCGTTTGCGCCGTTTATCACGGAAGAGCTGTGGCACAAGCTGAATGACGTGGCTGCTGAGCGTGGACTGCAGCAGCCGGCTGGTGGCAGGGAATCTGTGATGGTCGCCGAATGGCCGCTGGCGGCCGAATCGTTGATTGACGAATCGCTGGAACGACGATTCGAACGACTGCAGCAGACCATTGCGGCTGTACGGAATGTGCGTGCCGTTTATCGCATTGCACCGGGGGCTCAATTGAGACTGTTCATGCGGTGTGAACCCGAGGTGGCAGAGCAGTTGCAGGCTGTGTCGGAACAGTTTGATTTTCTGTCCCGGACGATGCTGGAAGCAGCCGGTCTGGACATCAGCCGCCCGACGGGAGCGGCCAGTTTCAGTCTGGGCGATGCGGACGGTTATATTCCGCTGGAGGGGCTGATTGACCGCGAGGCAGAGATTGTGCGTCAGACGAAAGAGGCTGAAAAGCTGCGCAAATTCATTGCCGGCCATCAGGGCAAGCTCAACAATCAGGGATTCATCGCGAATGCTCCGGAACGCGTGGTTGCGGAGATTCGGGAAACGCTGGCCGGACTGCAGGGGCAGCTGGAGAGCGTGGAACGGATTCTGGAGGAGCTGGGCTGAGTCCGGGGCAGCTCATTGAGCTGAGTGGGGACGAACGATGGCAGAGAGTACAAGCGGGCCGAACAGAAGTGTCCGCTGGTATAACGCCGTGATCGCAGTCGGCTGCGGGCTGTTGGTTTCGCTTGCCGTCGCCGAACTGCGGCAGTAGCAGGTTGTGGTACTGCCCTTGTTGTGTCTGGCGAGTGCGGGGCGAGCACAGGTTATTGGTGCATCAGACGGTGGGATGCGGTTGCGGGGCCTGTTGGTTTCCGCAGTTGTACTGATCCCCTCGTACCTGTTGCTGGTCTGGCCAGCGCAGGTGTTCGGACATGCCGTAACGGGGCAGACGCTGGCGGCGGCGCTTGCTGGTGTGGTACTGTCGGCGGTCCTGCTTCTTCTGCCTGCGCGTACGTATGGACGCAGCCGAGTGTCGCCGATGCAGTGAAGTTGTTCTGAAAACTGGCCAGGGGGGCATATGAAAAACAGCATCGTTATGCGGGCAACAGTGATGCTCATTGTCATCCTGCTGTTTCTTCGTGGACGCATGGTTTCAGCGCAGTCGCCTGAGACGATCGGGGTCTGGAACGTAGCGCAGTTGCGTGAGGCGCCCACGCATGCATGGCTCGAACGTGAGCGGGCGGTGCATTCGCTGCTGTATCAGGGGCAGCCACTTCATGGGCGTCCCACAGATGTGTTTGCTTACTTCGCATCACCGGCAACGCTGCAGGGGAAGCAGCATGGTGTTGACCGGGAATATCCGGGTGTGGTGCTGATTCACGGTGGTGGGGGAACTGCCTTCGCCGAGTGTGATCGCCTGCCAAAACTCTTATTCTATTCTTTCTTAATTTTCCAGCTGTGTGAGCTAAAATCTCGTGATTGTTCTCAAGCTTAACTCTAAACATTGCGTTAGGTAAAAGCTCAGTCACTTTTCCTTTAAATTCTAATGTTTCTTGTTTTGCCAATTATTTGTCCTCTTTTTTTAATCTTATTTTAATCGAATTAGCGTGCCCTTCAAGGTTTTCATAGTTTGCTAAATTTATAACCGATAAACCTAATCTTTCAATACCCGATTTGCTCATTTTTATAACTGATCTTCTTTTTAAAAAATCATAAACTGAAAGACCTGAAGAAAATCTTGCTGAGCCTGACGTTGGCAGAACATGGTTTGGCCCAGCTAAATAATCTCCAACTGCTTCAGGTGAATAGGGTCCTAAAAAAATTGATCCAGCATTTTCAATTTTACTTAAAATACTATTAGGGTTTTTTAAAAAAATTTCTAAATGCTCCGGAGCTATTAAATTAATTATACTAACTAAACTATTTTTATTTTTTGTTAAAATAGCTAATCCATTATTTTTTAAACTTTTAGTAGCTATAATTTTTTTTGGTAAACTCTTTAATTGTTGAACTAAACATTGTTTTACTTTCTGAATAGT
>JALRDR010000919.1 GCA_023262145.1 Planctomycetaceae bacterium
GATGATTGGCTGGTACGGTACAGCAATGCTGTGCTATGTGACACCAAAAGAACATTTGGGTCTGCCAAACAAGAAAGATGTGAAAGACGGGATTATTACCTACAAGATTGCCGCCCATGCTGCAGACTTCCCAGTCGATCATCAGCTCGAAGCAGCTTTGCGGCCTTTGATGTGGCACACTGAATCGCCTGCATCGGCGTCATCCCGCCATCCACCATCAGCTCAAATTCCCGAGCATTCTCGCCATGAACCGAGACACCGCTGTCGGTTCCAAATGCGATCGGGACACCTGCCTCGACGGCTCTGCGGAAAGTATCTCGCATGACGGGTCCGATTGCCGCAGCCTTGGGCCGGACAATCTCCGGAAAATACCCCTCCTCCTCTGCTTTCAGTGCCACCCATTCACCAGCCATGAGAGTGGGCACCAGTACGGTACCGCGTTCCTTCATCAACGCCATGATCTCGTCAGTCATGTACGTGCCGTGCTCAATCGAATCCACACCGGCCAGCACTGCCCGCTTCATTCCTTCTGAACCATGTGCATGCACGGCGACAGCCATTCCGTAGTCACCTGCAGTCTCCACAATTGCCCGCAGCTCCTCATCCGTAAACTGGGGGTTCTGGCCATTGGCGGCAAGGCTGAGCACACCACCAGTGGCCGTCAGCTTGATCAGATCTGCTCCGTCCTTGTAACGTTGCCGCACAGCCTTTCGGGCCTCGTCCGGACCGTTGATCACCCCTCGTACCGGATCAGCATCCTGACGAAAATCCCCCCGCAGCCCGTTGGTGGGGTCGGCGTGGCCACCAGTGGTCGCCAGCGATTTTCCCGCAGTAAAAATTCGCGGCCCAACTGCCCAGCCCTGGTCGATGGCACGTCGCAGGGCAACCGAGTTGATCCCGTTGTCACCCAGTTCTCGGACCGTCGTAAATCCTGCCATCAGCGTCGCACGCGCATACATTGTCGAACGCAGAGCGTAATCCGCTTCCTCCATGAAAAACCGCTCCGTGTAGGATTCACGGGAATGCTGAGACATCAGGTGAGTATGCAGATCGATGAGTCCGGGCAGGACCGAGTATTCGCGCAGGTCAATGACCTTCTCGTCCGCTCCGGCAGCAGAAAACCCGTCACGGATTTCCGCGATCACTCCAGCCCTGACAACCAAAGTCACATTCTGCCGCACAACGTCAGATACACCGTCAATCATCCGCGCTGCGTAAATCAGTGTGTCCCCACACACCGTCGATGACTGCAGCAGCAAACCAACGATACAGATCAGCAGAATTCTCATGCCTCACGCTCCCGCAGAGATGTTGGCCGACAGCAGGATTGCCATCAGCAGGTCGTCAAAAAAACTCAGGCAGCGCTTTGCTGCCTGAGTCGAATTCGGGTGACCACAGAAACGGCACTGCCACAGCAGTGCCACTTCCACGGCCGGCAGTCTGCCGTCTGCTCAGCCTTTCACACCGCCAATATTGATGTAGGCATGGACGTGCGGAGCTCCACGGTAGTGCCAGACGAACGATGGCCCTTCCACACGCCAGATATCCCAGGTCTTGTCATCGCTCAGGTCGCCCTGACGATAGAAGGCCATATTCAGAGAATCCAGTCCGCCGGATGCCTGCAGTGATTCCATCACCTCTGACGTGTCTTCACTGCGATACGGTGCCAGCAGGACTTTCAGAGTTTTTTCAACCAGCTGCTTCTGGTCTGCATTGAGCTGTGACACGGAGATCCCTGGGAACTTACCGCCCTCGCCCTGCAGCTGTACGGCCGCTTCGGCAGGGGCTTTTTCAAGCAGCGCCTTTGCTGCCTGATCCTCGCTCAGACTCTTGAAAACAGCATCGGTCTGCTGAGTCTGATAGTAGTAAATGTTCTGGGAAGCGACCGGATCTCCCTGATCGTGGCCGTAGACAATCGGGCCGCCAAACGCTGCCTTGTCAACGGTATTCCCGTCAGCTCGCAATGTCAGGTGGCGACCGGTCAGCACAAATTCGAATGGCTGCTCGGTGTCCTGAGGATTTCCAAACAAGGCCACACTGAATTCCGGCAGCCCTCCGGCGTCTTCTTCCATCTGACGACTGATCCGCTCGTATCCCTCTTCACTGCACAGACCGCGAATAATCCGCCCGACGATTTCCCGCTGCTTGCCAGTGAAGAACTTGTCGCCAAGGATCGGGTCCGTGATGTGCCAGTTGGCACTGATGCGCGTACGTTTGGCATCACCGAATGGCAGACAGATCACCTTCTGCTGCTCAGCTGACAGACTTGCATAAAAATCCGTGACTGCCGTTTCCGCAGCACTTGTTCGTGACGGGCCGGAGAATAATCCTGCCTGCAGGGTACCACCCGGCAGAGCCGCTGCTGTGGATGCAGCAGCCACAGCTCGAACGAATGATCGTCGATCCACACGCACAGATTTGCCGCCCGACTGAAAATTCATGGGAAGTGTCTCCTGAGGATTTGATTTGGGAAGGTTCTGGATGCCGGCAGACTTTCGGCCCGGAAGTGGACTGCGGAGGTGACCCGATCAAGGGTCCCGCCCGCGTCTGCTGTGAATAGTATCGCCAACCAACGACTGCGCATACAGTCTCAACGGGCAGGAATCAACGGATCAGGATTTCCTTCGGATTCCTGCCCTGCAGCATGGACATTCCGTTGAGTTCTGCCCCGAAATCTCAGCCGCTGGGTGCTATAATCTGTTCCATCGACTCGATGAAGTACGTTCCTCATCCCCTTACTACTCTCCCCCCCGGGGCCTGTTCCATGACTTCTTCGCGCTCCGCTGTTTCCCGCCGTGAGTCAATTGGCCTGCTGGGCATGGGGACCATCGGTGCCTGCCTCGGGCTGCCGGACACTGCAGCCGGTTCGAAGGCATCGGCCCTCAGTGCGGATTCCTGGCCGTCATTTCGAGCCACCGCCGACCAGCGCGGCATCGCTCGTGGAAAACTCGCCGCAGATCCGCAGCTGCGGTGGGAATTCTCCACACCTGACGGCTGGGTCGCAGCCAGTGCGATCGCAGATGGACGCGTCTACGCACCCTCACTCAGCGGATACCTGTATTGCCTGGATCTGCAGACCGGCAAGGAACTCTGGAAATACCGCTCTATTGAAGACCAGGATCCCGCCACCTTTGCACCGGGATTCAAAGCCTGCCCACTGGTGACAGAAACCATGATTTATGCCGGCGATGAAGATGGCGTCCTGCACGCACTGGACCGCCAGACCGGCAAGAAACTGTGGGTCTTTGCAACCGGAGCCGAAATTGCCGGATGCGTTGCTCAGTACAAGGAAAAGCTGCTCCTGGCATCACACGATAGTTTTCTGTACTGCCTGAACGCTGATGGTTCCGAGGCCTGGAGCTTCGAAACGAACGATCGAATCAACTGCTCCCCTGCCATCTCAGATCACTTCACCTTCCTCGCCGGATGCGATGAACATCTCCGCGTGATCGATCTGGAAACCGGTCAGGAATTCCTCGATATGCCGCTGGAGTCATTTTTGATTGCTTCACCGGCTCTGGTCGGAGATCTGCTCTACGTTGGCACCCACACGGGACTTGTCGTCTGCGTCAACTGGAGAAAGGGCGAATTTGTCTGGAAGTACGAAAGCCCTCGGGAAATGCCCTTTCACGCATCCGCCGCCGTCACCGATGATCTGGTGCTTGTCGGAGGGCACGACAAGAACGTCCACGCACTGCAACGCAGCTCC
>JALRDR010000920.1 GCA_023262145.1 Planctomycetaceae bacterium
ACGAATCGCAGCGGGCTGACGTGGAACATCTCCTCGGGCAGAGCTTTCCTGCCTCATTCCGTCAGCGAAATCCAGCGACGGCGATCCGTTCCATCGAGGAACTTGTGGACTACCCGAAGAAAGTCATGGACTGGCTTGCAGACGCCACTGGAAAACAGCCACTTTCCCCCGGTCAAGGTCTCGATGTGGCACGCCAGGTTGCCAGGCAGATGCAGTCCCTGAAACTGTTCACGAACCTGCGTCTCCTGACGAAGGCCCTGCGCAGACGGGCAAACCTCCGCAGGATCAACCACCAGAGCGGAATCTGAGATCAACCTGCCCCTGAAGGCTCATGACATCGGCTGCAAGGCTCCGCGGGAAATCTGAACGTTCTCACGCCTGACTGCACAGCGGCGAGTACTCGCGCGGAAAATTCCCGAATGTCCTGGCAAACAGCACGGCACAAGCAGAACCCACTATTGCCGATCCCCTCCATGGTGACACGGATCTCAGGAAGGTAAGGTAACGCCGAGAAGTCGATGGATTTCCTCTGCCAGGATCGCAGCGGTATCGCTCCAGGTGCTCCGAGGCAGAGGGATGCCCGGTGCGGTGTTCATCGAGCACGCCACTTCGATTCCGTGCCGGATTCCCTCCTGGGTTGGCTCGATAAAAATGCACTGTTCCCCACCAGCTTCGCGTAGCTCTGGTGAATCCGTCGTAACGACCCGAGTCCCGCACGCCAATGCTTCGGCCACTGGCATACCGAATCCTTCATAAAGAGATGGAAACACAAAGGCATCGGCACCGCTAAAAAGGCTGGGGAGAGCTTCTCGTTCGACATACCCCAGCGCTTTCACATTTTTGCCAGCTGATTGAAGCAAACGGGAGACCTCGGCAGATGCACGCCCAGGTTTCCCAGCAAGAACCAGTGTGTGCTCAGGTAACTTCCCCTCCCGTTTGAGACTCAGAAAAGCTCTGACTAAGCCTGCAACATTCTTTCTTGGCTCCCATGCTGCGACATTCAGCAAGTAAGGTTTTTCAATCTGATGTTCTGTGAGTACTTCGCTGATCCGAGTCGCACTCTGAACTGAAAAAATGCTGTCGACTGCAGGGGGTATCACCAGCGCATCGCGACCGAATCGCACCCGGATCTGCTGCCTGGTCGCTTGTGAAATCGTCAGGATGGAATCGGCGCGTCTCGCATCGCCAAACGCAAACAATCTGTGTGCCAGCCGATGCATAGGCGTAAAAGATGATGGAGAGACTTTGCTGGTAAAATCGTAAATCGTTAACAGGGAGCGAACCTTACGTTCAAGGGGTGGAAGAAAGGAGTAGGGGGACCAGAAGACGTCGATCTTGTCCCGCTTGCACAACCTGCCTAAAACCAACTTGCTCCAAAGCACTGGGGGCAACCACGCTGCGTGGCCGGTAATCTCCCTGCAATTACCTGAAAAATCCCCGAACCCGCTGGGGCTTTGGCTATATGCTGTAAATCGAGCCATCGGCAACAACGGGATCAATTCCCTGCAGAGACTCATCGCATAGAGCGAGTGCCCGCGAGGCTCGGGTGACCAGATACTCGCATCGATGCCGATGTGAACCTGTTCTTGCAGTATTGGGGCAGGCATGGAATTATCGGCTTTTGAGCATTTTCCGAAGAAACAACTCGATGGACCAAATCGGCCTGACGAGTCTCCAGGTGATGCTGTTCTGGATTTTGTTGAGTTGTGTTGTCTGCCCTGCGATAAAACCGCTGATTTCACTCAAACGACAGTCTTCGGCAAGATCCAGGACGTTGGGAGGTTCTGAGACTACTTCGGCAAGTTCTCGATGCTCCCTGGCCACGTAGTACTGATTCAAACCATCAAAACACGCTGGGATGTAGTCTGCTTTCTCGAAGATCCACGAAAAGGAGGCGTCTGTCCGAATCCGGCTTAAGGGGCGAGTCGCCTCAACGACGACAATCCAGGGGCGAAGTTGATCGGAGTCCCAGCCTTGCAGGACCCTGGCTTCCATCCCCTCGACATCGATCTTCATCCAATGAAATGTTTCACCTGCCTGATGTGCGAACTGCTCCGCAAGGGTTGTTACCGGTACTGTAATGTGCCTGGGTCGACGCGTCGGACCTGCTGCTGCCAACGCTAACTCCTGTTCACCGCTGCTTGTCCCGTCGTTACCAACCAGATAAAAATCCATCGTCCCCTGTTGATCCGACAACGCCACCTCGTACACCGTTTCGTCGGGTCTATGGACTCGGAGTCGAGCTGCAAATGTTGGGTTTGGCTCGAAATGGTAACCTCTCCAGCCTTTCTCATAAAACCCCAGGCTCATCGAGTCGATACGAGGGTCCCACGCACCAATGTCGATATAACGACCGGGAGTCACGTGACGCAGCGCTCTCCACAAGCGAATGTCTTCGAGATTCTGCGAATAGGATGTAAAGACCAGGAATGGATCTGCTGTTGTTCTCATGTATACCGTTTTAAGAAGGCGCTGTTTCCGGGGATACAAAGCAGATCTGTGTGGTCTGTGCGGTGCATGTTCCGGGCTATCCGTGCGGCAAGATTCCTCAGGGCACTGCGATTCCGTATGGTCAAAAAACTCAGCCGCCCCCCAAAAGCCGTAAAACACAGCGTGCTGGCGACGCCGGATTATTGCATCCGTGTGGCTTGAATTCATCCATTCGATTGCTTGATTTCATCCGTTGGCACCGGACACTGACGGATTTTCGTCGCCAAACAAGTCCTATCCGCTCCAACCGTGGCACTTACTGCTGGCCTGTCTCTGCGGCTTGGTGAACCAACGTCAGCAACAGATCATCGAATTCCAGAACGCACAGATCGAAGCCCTGCTCAAGCAACTCGGAAAAAAGCGACTGCTGCTCAACAACGACCAGCGTCGCCTGCTCGCGGTGAAGGCTCATGCCATCGGCTGCAAGGCTCTGCGCGAGCTGACAACCATCGTTACACCAGACACGATCCTCCGCTGGCACCGTGAACTCGTCGCGAAGAAGTTTGATTCCAGTGGCCAGCGTAAGCCCGGTAGGCCACGAATCCGACAGGTCATCGTGGATGCCATCGTCCGCTTCGCTACGGAGAATCCCACGTGGGGATTCGATCGGATTCAGGGAGCACTCAAGAACCTGAATTACCACATCGCAGATTCCACTGTGGGGAACGTACTGAAGGCACATGGCATTGAGCCAGCACCCGACCGACAGCGAACACCAGCATGGTCCACATTCCTGAAAGCACACTGGAAGTCGATTTTCGCCACGGATTTTACGACGGTCGAAGTGTGGACACGGAACGGACTGGTCACGTTCTACATCCTAGC
>JALRDR010001024.1 GCA_023262145.1 Planctomycetaceae bacterium
GAGCCTGTGGGCGGCTTTTGCCGATTCAGAAAGTGGACCTGGGTGGACACTCGTGATTGCCTGCGCCACGATCGCTGTTGTCGGCGAGGTGCTGGAGGCACTTGCCGGAGCAGCGGCAGTGAGTCGTCGGGGGGCTTCCCGCCGGGCCATGCTGCTTTCAGTCCTGTTGTCGATGGTTGGCGGACTTTGCGGAAGTCTGCTCATCCCCATTCCAATAGCAGGCGGACTGATCGGTGCCGTGGGAGGTGCCGCAGGAGGCGCTTTCGCCGGCGCGTGGCTGGGGGAAGCAATGGTCGGTTCCAGTCACGAACGCCGAACGGAAATTGGCCATGCCGCGATGAAGGGTCGCCTTGTCGGAATTGCGGCCCGTATGGCAGCGGGCATCGTCATCTTTGCACTGCAGCTGATCAGCTTTTTCTGATCGTCACTCCATCGCCACCGCGCACTCAGAACTGCTGGCGACCTCGAAGTGCGTCAGCCAGCATCTCCCGGTTGGCAAACTCCAGAACACTTCCGGATGCGATGCCACGTGCCAGGCGAGTTACTCGCACGTTGTCATTCTGGACGAGGTTTGTGATGAACAGAGCAGTGCCGTCTCCCTCCAGCGTCGGGTTGGTCGCCATCACAACCTCAGTGATACCCTGCTTTCGTATGCGATGCACCAGTTGATGAATTGTCAGCTCTTCCGGCCCGATTCCTTCCAGCGGGGCAATGCGACCACCAAGTACATGATACAGCCCGCCCCAGGCACCGGAGGATTCCAGTGCCACGACATCACCCGGTTGTTCCACCACGCAGACAACGTGCTGATCCCGTCGCGTATCACGACAGATGCGACAGATATCATCCTCCGTCAGATTGAAGCAGATCCCACAGCGACGAACTCGCTTCTTGACATCGAGGATTGCGGCTGCGAGCGATTCTGCTTCCCGGACACTGGCATTCAGGACATGATTCGTCAGACGCTCCGCAGACTTGCGTCCGATCCCGGGAAGCCGCCCGAATTCTTCAATCAGTGCAGCGACAGCATTCCCATAGGGATGCTCCGACTGATCCTGCTGCAATCCACCCATCAGAAAACTCCTTTTTCTGTTCCTGCTTGCACTTTGGTTCCTGCAGATTCACACCCGCTGCGCCGGTCGTCGCACCCTGAGTTCAGAACTGCCCCGACAATCCGGGCAGATCCCGAAGTCCCGGAATATCGAGCTCATCTGCCAGTTTCGCAAGTTCTGCTGCAGCCAGATCCCGACATTGGAGAATTGCCAGGTTCACCGCCTCAGTAGCCATCTGCTGCATCAGAGTGCGGTTGCCGGACTGAATCACCCAGTCGTGGTACTCAATTGAGAGGACTCGAAAATCACCACTCATCCGAACTCGAACCGCATCTCCGCCCGCTGTGGATTCCACTTCCATGCGGCCGATACGCTCTTTCAGGTCAGCCATCCTGCGCTGCAGTTCACCTGCATTTCGAGCCATTCCGGCAAGTCCTGCCAGATTCTTCAGCCCATCAAACATCTGCACTTTCCCGGGAAAAAAGAGACCGCTGCGGCAGCCTTGTGAATCAGGAATCCTGAGTCGCATGGTCTGATGTGCGAACCGCCGGAGCTCGCGTGATCTTAACAACAGTCGCTCCGAATGTATCCATCACCTGTCGTACAAACGGGTCGGCAGTGGGATCGAATTCTCCAATCAGATTTTCTGCAGAAACGGCAGGAGTATCAGACGGGGCTGCTGCCCTGCGGACGGTTTCCCGAGACGGTGTGGCAGCGGAGGGTTGATCCGATCTGTGCGCCTTCAGATTCTCCCGCTGGTCGACCTGCTCAGGCTCTGCTGCTGCTGACGGCGCCGCTGCATTGGCAGGAATCATCAGAATCCCGATCGTGATCGGACGACCTGTCACCCTGGAAAGCTGAGTCTCGATCTGACCGCGCAGTTCCGTGCCATCAAGAACCCGGCGAGCAAATTCAGCGTTGTCCGGCAGAGACAGCAACAGACGGGAGTCTGATTCGAGCTGTACCTGAGCCACAGCTTTCACTGCGGATACTGCTGACAGTCCCACTTCCTTCGCACATTGCTGCAACAGCTGCGTGCAGTTCGCTGGCGTGAGTTCCCTGCGCGGAACAACGGGCACTTCCGGCTCTTCTGCAACCTGCTGACTCTCAGCTGCCTCTGCCTGCGAATGTAACGAACTGGCGTAATCAGACTCGGAGCCGGTTACGGCGTCAGTGTTTTTTTTTTCTGCTCCATCCGCAGCTACCGGAGACATTGACGGGTCAGGCAGCCGTCCCGAAAGCAGATCACTGAGCGCACTCAGGTTTTCCAGCAGACTCAGCTGTACAAAAGCCATCTCCAGCACAGTACGTGAAAATGTGCTGCGGAACATTCGTGTACGTGCATCTGAGAGTATCTGAAAACATGCAAGCACGGTCGGCATGCCCAGCTGAGTTCCCTGAGCTCCCAGATGATCACGATAACGAGTTCCGACGCTGCACAGACTGACGGACTGGCCACCAGAAAGAACTACCATGACGTCTCTGACGTAACCTACAGCCTGGTCCATGAGCTCACCGGTCTGAACACCAGCGGACAGACACTGCTCCAGCAGGCTGAGCACTTCGCCGGGCCGATGCTGAGTGATCGCATCGAACAGACTGATCAGCATGTCGTCTCCGGCAGTGCCCAGCATGCGGTGCACATCCTCAGCGCCAACCTGCCCATCACTGAATGCCAGCAGCTGATCGAACAGAGACTGACTGTCTCGCATGGACCCGCGTGCGCGACGCGCTACCAGTTCCAGAGCGTCTTCGCTGACTTCAAACCCCTCTGCTGCAGCAATTTCTCGCAGCCGTCCGGCTATTGATGTTTCATTGATGCTGGAGAAATCAAATCGCTGGCAGCGAGAAAGAATCGTGTCCGGAACCTTTCCCGGCTCTGTTGTACAGAACACAAACTTCACATTGGGCGGCGGCTCTTCCAGCGTCTTCAGCAGGGCATTGAAGGCTTCGCGCGTGAGCATATGCACTTCGTCGATGATGTAGACCTTGTAACGAGTCCGCATCGAACGCACCCCCACGTTGGCACGCAGGGAACGAATATCGTCAATTCCGCGATTGGAAGCTCCGTCAATCTCCAGCACATCAACATCGTTGCCGCCGGAGATTCCCTTGCAGATTTCACACTCGTTGCAGGGGATCCCGTCCTCCACATGCGGACAGTTGAGCGCCTTTGCGAGGATCCGCGCAGTGGATGTCTTGCCAACTCCGCGAGCTCCGGTGAACATATATGCATGCGCTACGCGCCCCGCACGAATTGCGTTTCGCAAGGCCTTCGACACATGTTCCTGCCCTACAACATCATCGAATGCCTGAGGCCGAAACCGGCGAGCCAGTACTGTGTAGTGAGATTCAGTGGTTGACACCGAAGAAGCTCCTGAAACGAACAGCAAGGGCTGTTGCAGTCGCAAACCGAGTCGCACGAATAATCAGACGCCTCGCGTATCTTAACGAGCACACTCGACACCGTGCCAATGAGTCACCGCTGCAGTCTGCAAACGGAGCACATTCCCGCTGCTGTCCCCGGCTGCTGCTCTAAACGGCGGATTCAGGACTCGGCTGGTTCAGTGACCGTCGGCCGCGTCCTCAGCACTGACCGCAGCAGTCGGATCCGGTGTCGTCCACCGCAGCAGTAGCGGCAGCATTACCAGATCACTGATGAGCCCACCGGCCATGGACAGGCTGAGCAGTCCGCCGAAATAAACCAGCGGGATGAATTCTGAGACGGTCAGCACCAGAAACCCGGCAACCAGTGCCAGATGAGCCAGCACCACTGCTCTGCCAACCCCGGCCTGCGCCTTCCGCAGGGCACCGCTGAGTCCCAGCGCTGGCAAAGCTCGTTCAAATTCATTGATGTAGTGCACCCCGCACGTAAACCCCATCGCCACGCTGGCAATCATCGCTGTGCCAATATTGACAGGCACGTTCAGCAACCCGAGGGTTCCCGTGACAATTCCGATCGGAAACACATTTGGCACCAGTGAGATCAGCCCCAGACGCAGACTGCGAAATGCGATTGCTGTACAGATCACCGTTCCCAGTGAGGCCAGCAGAAAACTGCGCAGCTGATCAGCCAGCAGACTATCGATAATTCGAGCCATCACCACAAACAGCCCGGAAGCACTCGCCCCGGACCGCCAGCCGGTATTCGCCTCATTATCCACCTGCTGCTCCATCTCATTGAACGCACTCGCGATCTCAGCCCGCACTCGTTCAATTTGCGCGATCTTCTGTTCCGTGGGCTGCTGTTCCGGGGAACGCAGCACGATACGCATTCGTCCTTCCGACTGATTCAGGAATGAGGCTGCCAGTTGTGGCTGACGCCCGCGGAGCATTCCCAGTCGACGCACGGGGCTGCCAATACGCGGCGGAATATTGATGGCATCGGTGAGCGAAACGACCTGCAGCGGGATACCCTCCTGCTCCAGCCCGCGCAGGCGATCGCTGAGCGCGGCTGCACGATCCAGAAACTCCGACGTCAGCGGATCGGGAATGTTGAAGGAAACATCCCACGTTCCGGCAGGACCCAGCTGCGATTCCACGAACCGCAGTGACTTCAGAATCGGAGATGACTCCCGGAAGTTCCTGCTGAAATCCGTCTCCACCTGCATCACGAACAATCCCGGCGCTGTGACCAGCGTGAGCAGTACACACAGCGCCGTTGTCCGCACTGGAAAGCGATCGATCAGATCCGCCATCCGCGCCAGCACGCGATCCAGATAATCTTCCATACGGACCTGGCCGGGGACCGCAACCAGCCGTCCGGAAACCATGGTGGCCGGCATGACCAGCAGGATGTAAACCGGTATGAGCAGCGTGCCCACTGTCATCATCACCGAAAAGCTGCGTACCGGAGTAATCTCAGAGACCAGCAGTGCGGCAAATCCCACCGCGACTGTAACCAGCGTCCAGAATACCGGTGCGGCAAGCTCTCGCAGAGTTCTGATGGCAGCCTCTTCGGCCGACAGCTTCTGCTCCCGCCGCAACTCACGATAGTGAACCAGAATATGAGTGGTGGTACTGATGGAAATTATGGTCACGAGGGAATTCAGCATGGAGCTGACCATGCTCAGCTGCGCCCCTGCCAGCACCAGTGATGCCCGCGTCCACGCTACGGCTCCCAGCACAATCAGCAAAGAAGAGATCACCCAGCGCAGGCCGCGGAACACCCAGAGCAGAATGACGGAAAGTACCAGCAGCGAAAACAGATACAGCAGATTTCCATCCCGTTCCACAAGATCAAACATCTCCTGCACCTGAACGGCTTCACCGGCAACTGCCGCATCGGGGCGTAATTCCTGTACTGTGCGGCGAATTTCACGTATGGCCACTTCGCGTGAAACCGGGCTGCTGGCAGCCGGCAGCAACTGCAGCACAATTGCAGTGGTCTGCTGGTCAGGCCCCACCAGAATCCCTGAGAAAAGTGCCAGCATGGCCCTGCGGGTATTGCGGTTTCGCGGGGCGGAATTGAGTAATTGCGGCAGATCCTGAGTTCGTTCTGAATCTACTCCAGGCAGCTCACTCAGCCGCGCCGCCAGTGAGCGAATTTCCTGCGCCGCCTCGTCGTTGACCTGCAGCAGAACATCCTCGTCTGCGGCGGAAATCAGGTCCTGCTGCTTCCAGGCCACGATGACAAATTCATCACCACCGAAGTAACCTCGAGTCTGCTGCAGCAACAGGATGTCAGGGTGATCAGGAGGAAAAAACGACTCAATCGTCTGATCAAACGTGAGTCCATCTGCGATGGGCAGCGCGGCAGCAAGCAGGACAACCGCGATCAGCAGCAGCCAGTTACGCAGCCGGACAAGGTGATCAGCAAACATGCAAGCAGATTCAGACACAAACAGCGGGAGGAAAAAGCCCGGCAGCTGGAAAGCCAGTGGTGTGAACGTTGCCGGTGAAACCTGACAAACTGAAGCAGACGCAGCACTGAGCGTCCCTCAACAAATTGTCACTGGCTGCAGGAATCGAAACTTCCCGAAAGGATCCCTCCCGGTATTCCGACTCCGTTCGCTATGATCCGGCAGAAATCAAGCGAATAAACAGACGCCCCCGGAATTCACAGGCGAGTATACAGGAATGGTCCGCGACTTCAGCAGCGAAAGCCTTACCCACGACCCAATTCATGGCTACATCCCGTTCACGACATCTGTCGGCCTGCCCGCCAACGAAGCGTCGGAACAGGAATTGATTGATAATCCATGGGTGCAGCGGCTGCGCCAGATCCATCAACTGCAGACCGCATGGTGGGTCTTCCCCTCAGCAGAACACATGCGATTTCAGCATGTCATGGGTGTTATGCACCTTGGCAGCGTCACGGTCAATGCCTGGTACGACTCCCTGTGCGAAGCATGTCGCAACGTGCCGTCCCGAGCATATGTGGAAAGCCTCGTGCGAATCGCCGGCCTGCTGCATGACGTCGGCCACGGCCCATTCGGTCATTTCTTTGATGATCACTACCTCGATCAGTACGGATTGACTCATGAAGATATTGGTGGACATATCATTGAGCATGAACTGGGCGACATCATTCGCAGAATTCGCCGCAACCCCAATGGTCGACTGCAGCCGCTTGAGGAGCTGAATCCGGCTCAGGTATCGTGGCTCATTCGCCGCCCGCTCGGCTCTCCCGAAGACAGCGAAGGCCACCCCGACTGGCTCCGCAAACTGCGTTCACTGTTCAGCGGAATCTACACTGTCGACAACATGGATTTCGTGCTGCGTGATGCCTACATGTCGGGCTATAACACCAGAGCTTTCGATATCTCACGTTTGATTCACTACAGCTTCTTCACGCCCAGTGGACTCACAATTCACTCCCGCGGAATGCCGACTCTGATCAACTTCGTTGAGACTCGGGCAAATCTGTTTCGCACCATTTATTTTCACCGCGTTGTTCGCGGAATCGACCTGGCCCTTGAAGAACACTTCGCGGCCACCATGAAACATCTGTTCCCGGGGAATCCCCTGGACCACCTGCAGGAATATCAGCGACTCACCGAATCCTCACTGCTGGTTGACGTCGGACGCTGGGCGGGGAGTGATCAGCCTGAAATCCGCGAACTGGGCCATTACTGGCAGCAGATCCTGCACCGCCGGGAAACATGGAGAATGGCCTGCGAACGAACCATCCACTTCCACAGTGGCGAAGCAGAGAGCACAACAATCTTCTCCGAGCCGGAACTTGTGGAAAAACGAGTTCGAGAAGCTCTGCCCGGAACGCTGCGTGATATTCCCATGCGAATTGATGTCGCTCGACACTATCATCGCCCCAGTGCCCGCAAGCCCACTGGCAAGCAGAACTACTGGTTTGATCCCGGTGATCCCGAAGTGCTGGGCAGGCTGATCCGCACCTGCGATCTGGACCCGAAGGCGGTGCTGGCGCTCGCCGCCGATCCGAAATGGGCGGAACGGCGCGTGGCGGAC
>JALRDR010000879.1 GCA_023262145.1 Planctomycetaceae bacterium
TCTGCAGGCACAGATTGCAGGAGATTTACTTGCCGCCGAAGCCAGCGATGCTGAATCCGCTCGCAACCTCGTAATTGCAACTGGATTCGTGGCGCTGGCGAAGCGATTTGGAAATCGGAAAGAGGATGATCTGCATCAGACGATCGAGGACACAATTGATACGATTGGTCGAGGAATCCTGGGCCTGACGCTTCGCTGTGCCCGCTGCCACGATCACAAATTCGATCCGCTCCTGCAGACCGATTACTACGCCCTCTACGGGATATTCTCCAGCACACGATATCCATGGATGGGAATGTCCGATCAGAAATCCCCTTCTGACCTCGCACCAGTGCCTCCGAGTCCCGCAGCGAGACGACTTGCCGACGAGTACTGGACGCTGATCAGTCGCTATGAATACCAGCTGAACAATCATCACCGTCCATGGCTGAAACCCACGCTGGACGAGTATCGCGCGTTGGCTGATCGCCTGCAGCAGGCAGATGCCGCGACGGCAGAGCAGCATCGTGAGGATCTGCAGCGTCTGCTCAACAGTCACTCCGGCAGGTTTAGTGAGCTCATGCTGCACGGCCTCGACTGGCTCAGAACAGAAAAGCAGCGACTTGCAGAAAACCCACCGGTGGAATTTGTCTTTGGAATTTCCGAAGGGGAATGCGGCGATTCACATCTGCACAGGCGAGGTGATCCGGCAACACCTGGAGCAATCGTCACTCGGGGTGTTCCGGCAGTGTTTGGGCACCAGCTCAGCATCAGCGATGGATCTGGTCGAAGAGAGCTTGCCAGGTGGCTTACGCGGAAGGATCACCCACTCACACCTCGCGTCTTTGTGAATCGGATCTGGGCACAGCATTTCGGCGGCGGGATTGTTCCGACACTCGACAACTTTGGCAGTATGGGAGCTCCTCCAGGTAATCGGGCACTCCTTGACTGGCTGGCGGAGCGATTTGTCACCGGGGGCTGGTCCGTCAAACAGCTTCATCGTGAGTTGATGCTGACAGAGACGTATCAGCTGGAGTCAGCAGCGACGGCAGACCCAGCGCTGCTGCAATTCTTTCCGCGGCGAAGACTCCAGGCGGAAGAAATCCGCGATGCGATCATGGCTGTGTCCGGAACGCTGGATCAGAGCCCCGGAGAATCGCATCCCTTCAAACCGTGGTATTCCGCGCGTTACAGTCTGAACGCACCCTTTCATGAGGAGTTTCCGACAGACAGACGCAGCGTCTATCTGGTCACACAGCGGCTGTTCCGGAATTCGTTCCTTGGACTTTTCGACGCACCTGATCGCAGTTCAAGCACTTCCTCCAGAGGCTCCTCCAGCAGTCCACCGCAGGCACTGTACCTGATGAACTCCCCCTTCATGCAGACACAGTCAAGGGCGCTGGCTGAGCGGACAGGTGTAAATCGTCCTGACTCAGAGCGAATTGACCAGCTCTTCAGACTGGCTCACGGACGTTTGCCTTCCGCTGACGAACGTCTTGCCGTATCAGGTTTTCTGAGCATTTATCGGGACCAGAGCGATGAGGATCCCTTTATTGCTGTCAGTCGTTCCGTTCTCACCAGCAACGAGTTCTTTTTTGTGGACTGAACCTGATGGCGAGTGATTCTCAGATCTTCCTGACGCGACGATCAGTGCTGCGTCAGACCGCCTCGGCTGGAGCTGCCATTCTCCCGGCATCGACGCCCGCCGTCACTGCAGAACTGCACCATCCAGCACGTGCGCAGCATGTCATCATGCTCTACATGTCCGGAGGATACTCACATGTGGACACGTTTGACCCCAAGCCTCGGCTTGTTCGCCAGCACGATTTGTCGATCGGAACAGAGCTTGAGGCCGCTGTTTCGTCTCAGCCACGAGTCGAACGTTTCCTCAAAGCCCCTTTGTGGAAATACTCGCAAAACCGGTATTGCGGCACCGAGGTAAGCGATCTGTTTCCATGGATACGAGACCAGATGCATCATGTGGCACTGATCCGGTCAATGCATTGTGACCATCGGGACCACGGGCAGGCAACATTGCAGCTGCATACGGGCAGTACGGGAGCAACGATGCCAGGGATTGGTGCATGGCTCAGCTATGCGTTGCCGCCATTGCACCCATCATTACCATCTCACGTGGTAATCTCCGAGCATCGACCATACAGCGGACCTGTGATCTGGGACGCGGCGTTCCTGCCGGGGCGGCATTCCGGAGTGCAGATTGTCCCCGGCGATGATCCTTTGCCCAATTTGCAACCTGCCGTACCGATTGGGTCTCAGAAGCTGGAGCTGGGACTTCTGGAACAGCTCAACAATCTGCATCTGCGGCAGCGCAAAGCGGACCCTGCACTTGAGTCGCGAATCGCTTCGTTTCAGCTCGCAGAAAGTCTGCAGGAACTGGCTCCGGCTATTCTTGATCTGTCCGGAGAATCAAAGGAAACGCACAGCTTGTACGGATCTGATGCAGCCGACACCACATCCTATGCTGCACAATGCCTGACAGCCCGGCGTCTCATCGAGCGTGGAGTTCGATTTGTGGAGATTATTGATTCCGTCGGTGCCTGTCGGGACAACTGGGATGCTGCGCACCGAGACATCAGCACTCATGAAAAATATGCACAGCGGGTGGACAGGCCGATCGCAGGGCTGCTCACGGACCTCCGCAGTCGCGGATTGCTGCAGGATACGCTTGTCGTTTTCTGTACAGAGTTTGGTCGCTCACCATGGGCACAGGATGGCAAGGGCACAAAGAGCCGAACGCACCACCCATCTGCCTTCTCCTGCTGGATGGCCGGCGGAGGAGTGAAGTCAGGCATCGCATATGGACGTACGGACGACATTGGTAACCGGGTTGTGGAGAACGCGGTTCATATCCATGATCTGCACGCCACGATTCTGCATCTGCTGGGCGTTGATCACGAGCGACTCACCTTCCACCATGCAGGACGTGATTTTCGCCTGACCGACGTTCACGGTCGGGTGGCGGACGGTTTACTGGCCTGATGATGCGCGCGGAAGTGGCAGAAGTTACGCGCTGTTGTAGACACAATTCAGAACTGCGAAGAACCGTAACAGCAATTGTGACAGCCAGAGATCCATGAGCCTCGTGCGACTCTGCAATCAGATCACTTTAGAACTTCGATCCGCAGCATCTGTGCTGCACTGGTTCTCTGCATACCAACGAAAAAAGGGGCAGGATAGGTTCCTGCCCCTCGGCTCATTCGCACTTGGTGGTGTCTGGCTAAGGATTCGATCAGAAGCCGTAGTCGATACCGCCATCGTATCCCAGAGCTTCGCCCGGATCGTCGCATACGATTGCGACATTATTGTCGCCGTCGCAGTCATCCTGAACGTCAGCGTAGGCTGCACCGTAGGTACGAGCCTTGATGCCGCCACTTGACTTGAAGCTGGCATAGCCGGAGGTGCTGAAGGACTGATCCATGTTTCCAACCGCTGTCGACAGGTCGCTCAGTTCAGCAACGAGTGCTGACTGCACTTCGACCAGACCGACGATCATGCCCAGTACCAGAATCGTTGCAACGAGTACGATCTCGGCAGACAGGACGACACCTGCTTCATCATTCACAAAAGACATCAACATCGTTTTTACCCTTTTCAGAGAGTGACATGGCAAAAGCGACTGAACCGTGATTGGGTCGGGGAGAAACAAATTTTGATTCACCGCTGCCTGTGGGATGGATCCCACACGAGAGAACACACAGACCACGAACACCGTGACCTGAACTTGAGAGAGAGGTTCGGCACCCACAGGGGATGGGAGTGCCGAACCAAAGCGGGGAGCTTCGTTTGATGGCAAAGTGAGAAAGCGAATGCCGGACCAATCGCAGAAAAAAAATCTTCGATGGCGTTCTGTCAGCTGAACATCCTGTAGTTTCTCAGTAAAAACACTGATGCACGATGTTTCATCTCTGAAATCCTCCTGCTTGTTAACGCTGCACTACGGCAACGTTTTTGTTGCTAGATCGCCACTGAGCTTCAACATCCTTGCGCGATTGTTACAAACGGCCCCCCTTGACCAGCTGCAATGGAATGCGACTGTGCATTGGTGACCACGGACTGTCGGGGCTCGTTCCGGTCGTCATGTCTCAACTTTCTTCCGGCTGCGCCCTGATCTGTACGGCAGGTTTCAGCACTGAATCCCGATTACCATCCATGAACAACTCAGAATCCATTGATGGCGTAACAGAGGAGGAACTGCTGAAGCTGTTGCTCCGGAACGAACCCGCTCTGCGTGCATACGCGCGAATCCTTCTGCCGGACTGGTCGATGGTGGAAGAGGCGTTACAGGAAGCGAGCATCGCAATGTGGCAGAAACGAGCGCAACTTCAGAGTGTGAATGCATTTCTGTCGTGGGCTCGCACTTTTGTTCGCTATAAGTGCCTGGCGCAGCTCCAGAAGCTGCCGCGCCAGCGGGCCGTGATCGACCACGATCTGCTGGTAACGATTGCCGATGAGTGTGAGGCCGCGAATGGTACGATGAGGACCGATGAGGCAGAGCAGTTTCGCCGCTGCTTTGCCCGCTTCAGTCCAGAGCAGCGTGAATTGCTGCTCGCCCCCTACAGCCCGGAAAAGTCGATCACCGCACTGGCTCAACACAGAAGAACGTCAGCGAATGCCTTGTATAAGAAACTCGCCCGGCTTCGCGAAAAACTTTCAGACTGTGTGCAGTTTCGGCTCGCAGAGGAGGGAGTACGATGAGTCGTCTGAGAGAGCTGATCCAGAAGTACTGGTGCGACACAGCAGACGCTGCCGATCTTCGCTGGCTGGAAGCGACTCTGCGGGACAGTTCAGAGGCGCGAAGCGAGTTCTGTTTTCAATCGCGACTTGATACGTTGCTCCGGCAGGAGTCGTTTTCCGAAAAGCCTGATTCAGCCATCGAGGAGATCACGGCGGGCAACTTCGCTTCGCTGCCGCCGTCCCGACGCCGTATTAAAGTCGCTGCTTCAGTGATTGTGCTGACATCAGTCCTGCTCCTGGTGACTCAGTTCGGTCAGCCGCGCCCCGCATCAGCCCATCTGTCTCTGCCGGAATTATTGTCCACCAGTATGTCGACAGAGAGCAGTATCTGGTCGGCAGCCGCACGAGGTGATGCCCAGACCATTGCCCGTCTGATTCGTACGGGTATTGATCCGGATGCCCTCTCCGAACATGAGTTGACAGCACTTCATGTCGCCTGTCTTTTTGGCCAGCTACGGTGCGTTGACGCTCTGCTTGCAGTTGACGCTGACACTTCCCTGACTGATCGGCAAGGAAACACTGCGATGCATATGGCGGCGTTCCTCGGTCATGCCCCGATTGTAAAGCACTTACTTGACTACGGGTGCAACCCACGTGTACGAAACTCCTATGGCGCAACTCCCAGTGATAATGTCACCCTCCGCTGGACACCGTCATTGGAGGAGTATTATCGCGAAGTGGGAGACCGGCTCGAACTGGAACTCGATCTGGCAAGGATCAGGGCAGCCCGCCCGGAAATCGAACGACTACTCGCCAGTTTTGACCAGCGAGCACTGCATAAAGCACCCTCGGTCAGTCTCTGGAATGCAGCCTCAAGAGGGAATCAGCGTTTGATCAGAAGACATATCGAGGCCGGGACAAATGTGAATCTGAAGGAGTCATTCGGAGGGAATACACCGCTTGGCATGGCGATTATCTATGACCACCCAGAGAGTGTGGATCTGCTCATCGAGTCGGGAGCAGATCTGCAGCTCGTGAATCGACTTGGCGACACACATGTCCACCTTGCGGCATTCTTCTGCCGCGATCAGATTCTCAGGCAACTCCTCAACGCAGGTGCTTCCGCACTGCAGAAGAACGCCAATGCACTCACGCCGTACGAAAGCGTCACGATGGAGCTGGATGCTGAGTATCTGAGTTTTTATCGATCTGTCTACGGGTTGCTGGCGATTGAATTTGATGAGCAGCAGCTGCGCAGTAAACGGCCGGTCATCGCGCAGATTCTCTCTGAACACCTTGCTGCCCTGCAGTCCCGGCAACCAGAACAATCGGATGAGTAGTCCGTGCAGTGCGGAGGTGACAAGACCCCGCCGACATGACCTGGACGCTCTGCGCGCTGTCGCGATGCTGCTCGGTATTCTGCTGCATAGCCTGATGTCATTTCTTCCCGGTGCAGCAGCGGTGTGGCCTGTTCAGGACGCAGCAGCGAACTGGCCCTTTGCAATCCTGCTAGCCGCGATTCACGGCTGGAGAATGCCGCTCTTCTTCCTGATCAGCGGTTACTTCACTGCGATGCTTTGGCAACAACGCGGGCTGCAGGAACTGCTCAGCAACCGT
>JALRDR010001098.1 GCA_023262145.1 Planctomycetaceae bacterium
GGTCTTTGGTATTCTGCAGTCACTATGGCGATCCTCTTCCAACGGCTCAGAATTCACCGGCGCTACGTTGCTGCGACAGTCATATTGATTGTGACTATCGCAGTCTTCCTGGCCCCTCGCTTTCGAGCTTCAGGAATCCAGTTTGCATCCACATCATGGAGATCCGAGCACCAGCGGCGTCTTCAGGATCCGCAGCTGCAGCGTTATTATCTGTTCACATCAGACGATGCCGACCACGGTGTGCTGAACCTGGCATCGTGGAGCGGCAGCATGCAGCTCGGATCAGACGTAAAGACACGATTTTCGCCAGGAATCGTGCCGGGGCGCGAAGAAGGACTGACTGCGGTCCTCGTAGACGACCGTCCATATGAAGCGATGCCGGCGACCTTCGACAAAGCTCTGACTGTTGAGTTCCGCATGCGCCTTCATGGTCAGGGTTTCATTCGCGGTGGAAACTCCACATACAGCGGCACGCTCGTCGCGATGGGCGACGGAGTCTGGAACGGGTTCTTGTTCTCCCTTCAGTTCCCCGCCAACATGCTGTCTTTTCCGCTGGGGCATCCAAAACCAGAAAGGCCACTTCCGGTAGCGGCATTATCGCGGCTTGCTCCTGATGTCTGGACACACATCGCAGGCACGTGGGACGGTAACGAAGTCAGAATCTACCTGAATGGCCTGCTGGCAGGTCGACGCAACTGTGCAGGCCCATTCTTCCAGGTACCGAAAACATCGCGATTACGCATCGGCTATGTCGGCAACGGGCTTGGTTCAGCTCGTTTTGATATTGAACACCTTGCGATGTACAGCCGATGTTTCAGCGAATCAGAGATTCTGCGATCGGCGTGGGGGGACTTCGCCGGCAACGACGAGAAGCCGATCGGTAACCTGCTGCAGGCGGGGCAGCGGCTGATCACAGGCGATGCCGATGAAGCTCGGTCGCAGCTTCTTGCATCCCTCAACGACTCTGCACAGTCCGCAACATCAGCTGGTCTTCTGAAGTTTCGACTGGGAGAGACAACTCGGGAAATGCAGTCCTACGACGAGGCTGAGCAATGGTTTGCTGCGGCGGCAGAGGCGAGCAGCACACAGACGCTGGGCGACTATGCAGCTCTTGAACTGCAGTCGTTACAACTGGGACTGCACCAGACGTCAACAATGCGTGAACGATCAGATCCGGAGGGACCTCAGGGTGACTCCATCTGGAATCAGTCCGCTGCTCAACTTGAGCCCGTTCATGCAGCATATCGTCGGGCTCATTCGTCGGCTGCGGTCGAACATTGGCGTCAGAAATTTGAGACATCAATTCGCCCCGTGCTGGAATCATCCTGCCTGCCTTGTCACTCTGCCCGGAAGGGTCACCCGCCGGACCTGACGCAGCTCAAGACAGATCAGGATGCGGTCCAGGCCGGAACACAACTCTGGCATCAGATCGCCCGCCAGATCCCCAGGCACGTGCCTCCAATTCCCGATGCTGCACGACCGACCGCGTTGAATCAACGAAGGCTGCTCCACTGGATTCACGCTCGCCCGAGCAGCGGGTTGTGCGAAGAACTGGCCGAAGACAAAGACGCTCCGCGTCACCTTGAACAGGACGTCTTGCGGGTTGGATTCGGGATGACGCGCCGCCTCACACGGAATGAGCTTGCCAACGCGATTCACGACCTGCTTGGTATCGATGTGGATGAGGATCAACTCCCGCCTCCTGAAGGATCCGGTGGTGAAGGCTTCGACAACTCTGCCGCGACTCTGTTCACCACGTCAATGCTGGTGGAACGATGGTTTGCAATCATCAGCGACGCGGTTGATGCCGCAATCATGTCTGATCTGCAGACGCCCGCCGGGACACCTCGCAGAATTCTGACAACGCTTCCAGAACAGACGGACGACTACACTGCAGCGGCATCGCATTGTCTGGAGACGCTGACGCGGCGAGCGTGGAGGCGAAGAATCAATGATGATGAACTGCAGCGTCTGCTGACACTGTTTGAACAGTCGCTGGGTGACCAGGGCCAGTTTTCCACGGCGCTTGGAGAGACTGCGAAGGCGGTACTGCTGTCACCACATTTTCTTCTGGTATCTGACCCCGAACACATTACTGAAGGAGAGTACCAATTATTGCCGGAAGAGTTTGCCACGCGGATGGCGTTGTTTCTCTGGGGGACACTGCCGGACGACGAGTTACTTGATGCAGCATTCAATGGACAGCTCACGATGCCAGCCGATATTCGCCGGCAGATTCGGCGAATGCTGCGTGATCCGAAGTCCGGATCACTCGGTGAGCATTTCGGTCTGCAATGGCTGGGGCTGCAGCGACGCGAGGCAATGCAGCCTGACACGGAGCGATTTCCAGACTGGACCGCTGAGACACCATTGCTTCTGCAACAGGAGGCAATCCACTTCGTCAATTACATTCTGCGTGAGAATCGACCTCTGACAGATCTTCTGGATGCAGACTACGTGATCGTGAATGATCGACTTGCAGAGTTCTACGGTCTGTCACATTCCGGAAGCAACGCCTGGGAAGTGCTTGAGGTGCCTGATCATCAGCGGGGTGGCCTTTTGTCGCTCGGCGCAATGCTCACGATTACTTCGCGACCAGAACGCACCAGCCCGGTATTACGAGGCCGGTGGATACTTGAGAATATCCTTGGTGAGACAGTTGAGATGCCACCACCTGACATTCCTCCATTCCCGGAATCTGTCGACGCCGACGCACCATTGACATTGCGTCAGCGACTGGAGCAGCATCGCGCCGACCCGGACTGCGCACATTGCCACGAGACAATGGATCAACTGGGATTCGGACTTGAAGAATTTGATCCGACCGGTCGGGTACGGATGCACGACGGCACAGGCCCGGTTGATGCATCCGCGGTATTGCCATCCGGTGAGCAATTCGAGGGACTGACCGGCCTCAGGCAGGCGCTCAATGCCCGGCAGGAGCAGTTTCTGCGACTGCTCTCCCGAAGATTGCTGGGCTATGCACTGGGCCGTAGTCTGGATCGATTCGACGAATGCGTGATTGATCGTTGCCTGGAACGGCTCCGGGATGAGCAGAATCGCGCAGATGCTCTGTTTGAAGAGATCATCCTCAGCCATCCCTTCAGAAATCGATATGCACAGCCATGAATACCACACGACGAAATCTGCTCCGCGGCCTTAACATCGCGCTGCCATTGCCGTGGTTGCCTTCGCTTTCTGCGCGATCGTTTTCGCGCAGCAGTACTCCAGCGCCACTGCGTTCGCTGTTTATGTATTTCC
>JALRDR010001124.1 GCA_023262145.1 Planctomycetaceae bacterium
CCAAGCTGATCGAGAAACGGCTGGAGCCCCTGCTGCTGCAGGTACCTCTCGACCACCGTGGATCCGGGTGTGAATGACGTCTTCACCCATGGCTTCACGCTCAGCCCCCGTTCCACTGCCTTCTTCGCGACCAACCCCGCAGCGAACATCATTGCCGGATTCGACGTGCTGGTACACGATGCAATTGCGGCGATCACGATGTCACCGTCCCTGACCCGGTCCCCCGCTTGTACGCTGATTGCTGACGCCCTGCCGTAACCTCCCTGCTCGGCCGGTCGATGCAGAATCTCGCGAAAACTTTCGCGGAGATGACTGATTGCCACCCGATCCTGCGGACGTCGAGGACCTGCGACACAGGCCTGAATCTGAGACAGATCGATCCTCAGAACCGACGTGTATTCAACTTCACCCTCAGCAGCTGCACCGAAGCAACCCAATGAACGATACAGTGTCTCCACAGCGGCAACCTGTGCTGCATCCCGCCCCGTTGCTCTCAGATACTCGCAGGTCCGCTCATCCAGAGCGAAGTACCCGATCGTTGCTCCGTACTCCACGGCCATATTCGAAACCGTCGCGCGATCCGGGATCGGCAGACCCGCAACCCCTGGGCCGAAAAACTCCACAAACTTCCCCACCACATCAGCTGTCCTCAGCAACTGTGTGATCGACAGCACAAGATCGGTCGCAGTCACTCCATGCTGCATGGTTCCTGAGAGATATACCCCAACAACATCCGGAATCAGCATCGAGACCGGATGCCCCAGAATCGCCGCTTCGGCTTCGATTCCGCCCACCCCCCAGCCAACAACACCCATGGCCGCGATCATGCAGGTGTGCGAGTCAGTGCCAACCAGAGAATCCGGAAAGCAGATCCCATCACGCTGCAGCATGCCCGGAGCAAGGAATTCCAGGTTCAGCTGGTGCAGAATCCCGGCCCCTGGAGGAATCAGACGGATTCCCCGAAAAGCCTGCATGGCCCACTTCACGAACTGATAACGCTCCCGATTGCGTTCGAAGTCCAGATCAAGGTTTCGCTGGTTTGCCTCAGGGATTGCATGGAAATCAACACTCAGAGTGTGATCGAGGACCATGTCCACCGGAACCTGCGGCTCAATCCTTCGCGGCGATCCTCCGCGGTCAGAAATCTCACTGCGCAACGCTGCCAGATCGGCGAGTACCGGAATCCCCGCGGCACAATTCAGAACCAGCCTCCCGGGAAGAAACGGAATCTCAACTTCACGTGTCGCCTGCGGCCGCCAGTTTGCCACGGCCTCAACGTGCATCCGCAGGACTCTTCTCTCATCACAGTTTCTCAGCAGTGTCTCCAGCACGACTCGCAGAGAAACAGGAAGTCGCGAGAAGCTGCCAAAACCAGATTCAGCCAGCGCGGACAGCGAGTAGTACGATGCCCCGGAGGAACACCCGGCATTGCAACTGCGAAGAAATGTTCGATTCCAGTCAGTGTCCATGCAAATTCATCCGACCATCCTTGCTGCTCACAGCAACTGATCATTCAGGTCGCCGATTTCCAGGCAGCAACACGCGTGAAATCACCAGTCAGCAGAAGTGCAGTGTCCGGAATTCATTCAGTGCACCATCTGAGCAGTATCAAGCTGCTCAAGCATCTTCGTCAGCTGAGTCCTGACAAAGCTGAATTGTGGATCCGTGTGATAAGAACCATGCAACCCGGGCGTTGGCAGATATCGCACTTCCCGCCCAAAATTCGCCCACAAATGCCGCCGATCGTAATGTTGATTTCCCTTACTCGCACAGAGAAAGAAGTCGATTCGGCCGGAGAACTTCTTCTTCATGATGTAGCGGCCTCGCGCATGAAAGTGGGCATCCGCCAGTTTTTGTTCGGCCGGCGTGTGAACGTGATTGAAGCCAGGTCCCTCCGTCTTATATTTCGACACCACAGGTTCGAGCCTGCCGTCAACCCAGCAGGTCGCCGGGTAGCTATCCAGTAACGCCAGCAGCTCAACCTCCGCACCGGCAGCTTCCAGCTGCAGTGCCATCTCGTAAACAACGATGCCACCAAAGCTTGCTCCCAGTAAACGATAGGGCCCCTCCGGCTGGATCGCTCGAATCTGCTCAATGTAGCAGGCCGCAAAATCCTCGATGGACTCGCAATTCACCGACTCCCAGTCCATATTCGGAGGCTGCAGGGCGTAGAACGGCTGATCCGGGTCCAGAGCACGCCCGACCAGTCCCAGTCGAATCGCATATCCATAGCGACCGGCCACGGCAAAAACCGGCCGCCGCGTTCCGGTGCTGTGTAACGAAATCATGTCGCTGGCCGAATGCGGAGCCCACATCAGCGAATGTGCAAGTTTCCGAACTGTCGGGAGTTCGACGAAGTACTGCAGCGTAATTTCAAGATCCAGTTCCCGACGGACATCGGCAATCACGCTCATCGCAGAAAGTGAATCACCGCCAGCGCAGAAAAAGTCATCATCGATGCCAATTGTCCGGTCGTTCAGTGCCCTGCGGAAAATTGTGAGCAGAGATCGCTCCATGGGCGGCAACATATGAAGGTAGTCGCGAACCACTGTTTTCAGACGCTTCAGAAAACGAATCGCTGAAGCACTCTCATTCCTGCGTATTCGATTCAGTTTGAAATACTTTGCAGCATCGCGGCGGACAGGCTTTCCTGAATCCGTCAGCGGCAACTGCGATGTAAACAGGATCGTGCCCGGAATCCTGGCAGACGGCAACAAGGCTGCCAGATGCTGTCGCAGCACGTCTACAGTCACCTTCTGGCCATCCCGCAAAATAACCGCAGCAGCCAGATCTGACCGCAGAGTCTCGTGAGGAATCGCAAAGACCATCGCCGCGGCAACTGACTTATGCTTCAGCAGCGCCGATTCAACCTCCACAGGAGAAATCTTCTCTCCACCGCGATTGATGATATCGTCAATTCGGCCCTTGAGTTGCAGAAAACCGTCAGCGTCCATGCATCCCATATCTCCGGTGTGAAACCAGCCGTCCCGAAACTTCTCGCAGGTCATTTCGGCATCTGCATCATAGCTGGTCACAACTCCGGGCCCCCGCGCCACGATCTCTCCGACTTCACCGCGAGCAACCGTACGTCCCTGCTCGTCTACAACCCGCACATCATCATCCGGAGTGACTCCCACCGTCCCGGGGCGACGATCCCAGCTGGGTGGGTTGGTCGTCATTGTCCCCGTTTCCGTTGAACTGTAGGACTCCACAAATGGAACCCGTAACAGGCGTTCCAGTTCCTCCCGGGCTTCACCGGGCAGACTGGATGAGCCGGAACGGGCAAACCGAAGAACGTGCTTCACCTCTCGTCTTCGCAGCCAGTTCAGAATGTTCAGATGATGTGTCGCACCGGCCGTGTACCAGGTCGCATGTTCGCTCTCCAGACAGAAAACAAATGTATCTTCGTCAATCACACGAGGACAGATCAGGCGGCTCCCCGAGCTCAGCGAAGCCATGAAGCCGCTGTTGATGGCGTGCAGATAACGGAACGGCATCAGATTCAGACACCGATCCTCCGGCCCCAGATGCAGCATGCGACTGGATTTCCGGCCTCGCCATGCCAGCTGAGAATGCGTAATCGGGACGATCTTCGCTCTGCCAGTACTTCCGGATGTTCTGACAACGAGTGCCACATCATCCGCGGACGGTTCATCAGACTGCACGGTATCTGCTGAGCCGAAATTGTCAGGCGTCAACTGAATGACCGGCGTGTGCAGATCACTCGCGACTTCGCACACAGCAGCAGGCGGGCTGCCAACACACGCAACAAAGTCGGCCTGCAGATCATTCAAGGCTGCGACGTATGCTTCGGCGGGTGCATCATGTGTCAGCAGACAGCAAACAGACTGGCACGCGATGCCAAGAATCGAAATTGGTGTCTGGTGACCAAATGGTGTCAGCAGTGCAACGCGACTGCTCCGCCCCGCGCCGTGCGACTGCAACTGCCTGCGAATGGCCCCAACTTGCTGACGAAGTTCGCCATACGTAACAGTCGTATCGCCGGGAGAAACGAATGCCACCGACTGCTGCTGCCGCTCAGCCTGAAAATCCACGAGACGTTGCAGGGTGTCGAGGGCCGTCATTCATCTGCTCCGCCTGGAAGTCGCTCAGCACACAGAAGTTGAGGATCAAATGCGTAAAAGAGACTCGGGTTCTCAAGGTGCCCCGGCGACTCCTGACTGAAAATATATGCGCCCGTCACAGGTGATAACGGACCTATACTCAGACCACTTGCGATGGCCACGCTTTCAGATGCTCGCTTCAACAGCCTGAAGTCAATGCCGGTGTCATATCCCCTCGTGTGGAGACAGACTGCAATCTGCTCAAGGGAACAGTTCCCGGCCCGATCCCCAAGTCCATTCAATGTCACGTCAGCCCCGGAAGCCCCCGCCATGATCGCCGCAAGCGTGTTGGCCGTGGCCATGCCGAGATCGTTGTGGCCGTGAAAAAAAACGGGAACAGGACAAGTCTCCACAACCGACTGCACTAACCGGTGAGTGCTGAATGGATCGGCACTGCCATTCGTGTCATAGATCGTAATCCGATTTGCACCGGACTCTACGGCCACACTGACCAGTTGCTTTACCTGGTCCACGGTGACCTGCGAAGAATTGGGAAAACCGGCCCCAAAATCGTCATACAACCGAGCGACCACGCTACTTGCAGACCTGAGCAGGCTGAGTTTCTCAGCGAACTCAAATGGCCGTCTTTGGGGCGATGCCGAAACCAGTACCTCGACTCGACTAAGCACGCTGCATGTACGGCGTACCTGATCTTCGAGCCGGGGACTGGCGGCATACAACAGTCCTGTGATCTGCTGCTCGGGGAATTGTTCACGAATTGCTGACGCCACCGGCAGGTCATCGTCCACCCGTGCCGGAGCGACAACCTCAAGTTCCTGAACCCCAAGTTCCGTCAGAGCTGAAACAATGCTCAGACGCTGCGCCAGGGAGAAAACAACATTGGGAACATCCAACCCCTCACGCAAGGTTGTATCGCGAAGTATTAATTGTGCCTGCTTAGTCACGCGACAGACTCCTCGGACTGACACGGTCGACTTCTTCAGGGGAGTCGATGAAGGCAAGTGGCTGAGAAATGGCATCAATCTTCCGTGTCCCACCGGAAACGCTGCACAACACTCGTGAACCCGCTTCAACTGCTCCGGCATCAATCTGCTTGATCAATCCCGTGATCGCGACCATCCCGGCTTTTTCCACAAGTTCACCATCACGCTGAGTCAATACCAGACCGCAGTCTGCAAGTCGTTCGGAAATTCGAGCCCCCTCAAACTCTCGCTCCAGCATCGCTTCGAATTCGCCACGATTCACCGTTGTCAGGTCGCCGCCAGTACGGGTCAGCAATGCCGACAGATCTTCCCACGTTCCGTATGTCTCAGGATTCCTGTCGTACATCGTGTCGATCAGCAGCGACACGTCAGCAGACACCGGTGGTAACTCCCTGCCCCGAGCACTATTCCACGAACGAAACATGGGACAGTTTTCCTCCTGCTGCACCCCGAGAAAACGTGGCAGACGCCCCTGAGGCAACTCTGCAGCCAATGTCCGATAAATTCCAATCGGCCCGAAGGCAGCGCTGATGGACTGGGCAAAGACGTCAAAAGGAAACAATTCCTGAAACAGCTCAATCAGGTAATGCCCGCGAAACTTCGCCGCGTCAAATCGCCAGTCCAGATTGGGGACGCGATACAGATCATGACTGCGGGAGAATCTGCCGGCCACCTGCTTGACCTGATGACGATCCTTCACGGCAATCAAATGAGCGTTGCGGTGAGAAAACACACTGTGGTCAATATTTGGAAGGTTCCGCTCCGGCACAAAGCAATAGGCTTTGATCCCCACTTTGCTGCAGTAGCTGGTTAAGGCAGAACCGGTGTTTCCACCGGACTCAACGACGACTTTGTCCAACCCCATGGCCAGGCAACGTGCGGCAGTTACAGCACCGTCAATTGCCTTGAAACTGTTCGTGTGCATCAGCGATGTCTCATCCAGAATGTGAATCTCCACATCCCGATGAGTCAACAGAGGGAAGGTTCGAACCCCTTCCTGAATACTCGTCTGAGACAACAGGTGTGACTCTGCCAGACCCACTCGCTCACAGTAGCGCAACACGATGCTTCGCTCCGCGGAGATACCCTCCGCGGAGCGCACAATCGGTGTCACCTCAAGCTTCAGTTTTGGAACGCTCGTTTTTTGCATACTCACTTTGATCGCTCCAGGTTGTATTCTTCGCGAATCACTCGGGGAGGCCTGACGATCTTTTCCGGTGGAGTTTCGTCGGGGTAGCCCAGTGGAAGAATGCTGACAGGGGAAATATGATCTGGAATCCTGAAAAGCTGACGAATGTCCTGACAAAGTCCCGGATCCCTGTGATATTGAGCCGACAGGTACACAGTCGAAAGACCGCGTTCGTAGGCCGCCAGCATCAGGTAAGATGTGACAAATATCGCATTCTCAAGGCCGCGCTCGTTCGAACTTGACTCGTCGACACAGATCACGATTGCCAACGGTGCAGTTTCGAACATTGTGGCTGGGAAGTTCTTTTTCGAAGGCGGACAATACCGATCCTTGATCGCTGCCAGTTCAGCCAGCTTGCTGCGATCACGAACGACCACAAATTCCCACGGCTGGCCGTTCATCGATGACGGAGCGTTTACGGCCAGCCGAAGCAAGCCGTCCACTAATTCATCCGAAACATCAGCGCTGCGAAATCGTCTTGCAGAACGCCGCCCCGTGATGACTTCGTCAAACAACATCTGATCAGCTCTTCAAAAATACCAGGATCGAACAAGAAAAGAACATGTCGGAAATCTCATCGGAGAATCACATCGGATCTCCCGGATCACCTCGCTGCAGGTGAGTGGATTCTTTGCTCATCGGCGAGTCAACAAAAGATGATTCATTCACGTTTGACGCACTTTCTGCACTCGCAAACTGCAACACCGCTACTTCTGCTGAAGATTCCAATTCCGCGGCCGGATCACGATAATCCGATCTGACGCAGTGATGCTCTGCAGCAACACCCTCAGGCCGCGTTCGCGGGCAATTCGTCAGGACATTTGAGCAGGTTTGTAGGCAGCTTGTTCAGAATCTGAAACATGCAGGACTGATCCCTTCATCCATAAAGTTCGCTATCCACAATTCCGTATTCCCGCATTGAGCACCAGTCGATCCGCCTGCAGAAAACGGCAGCCTTCACGTTATCTCCAGGGCATTCGCAGCCCCATCAGAAAACTGTGTGCCATACTCCGGCTAAGGCACCCCAACGACAGCAGCCTGCCCTCCCGACCGCTGGACACCGCAATAGCGTCAGCACCGTCACCTTTGAAAACACTCCACAATTCTTCTCCCTGGCCACGCTCCGATTGCACTTGTTTTTCGTGCGGCGGCCCTGTGCCATACGTAACGTGCTGCCAACGCAGCAACTGGTTCAGGCCCCGTGCGCCGCAACAGATTTCTGTCCACTGCCCAC
>JALRDR010001180.1 GCA_023262145.1 Planctomycetaceae bacterium
TGGCAGCAATTGTGTCATGCGTTGCTGACGTGCAACGGCTTTCTGTTTCGGGAGTAGCGGAGTGATGTTCAGGAATCCTGCAGCAGAAGTCGGAACACGGCGTGCATTCCTGTCGGGGAGTGCCGGTGTTCCCGGAATTCTGGCGATGGCATCGTCTGTGAGTCAGCAGCTGGCGGCTGCGGTGGACGGAGGGAAGACGTCTGCACCGCTGGCTGAGCGTGTGCCGCATTTTCCCCCGCGAGCCAGACGGGTGATTTTTCTGTTCATGTCAGGCGGTCCGTCGCAGATGGATCTGTTTGATTTCAAACCGGAGCTGGCGAAGCGGGCGGGGCAGCCGATTCCCTATCAGTTGCCGGACAACGAAGCCACGGTGGGGCTGGACAATACGACTTTGCTGGGGCCGATCGGCAAATTCCATCGCGCCGGGCAGAGTGGACTGCTGATGAACAGGCTGCTGCCGCAGACAGCAAAGCTGGCTGATGAGTTGTGTGTCCTGCGTGCGGTGCAGGCTGACAGCCCGAATCATCCGGTAGCGATTCAGCAGTTGCATACCGGAAATCTGTTCGACCGACTGCCTGCGATGGGGGCCTGGATGACGTATGGCCTGGGGACTCAGAATCAGCAATTGCCTGGCTACATGACAATTCTTCCACAGGAGGGGGAACGCAACTACAGCAGTGCATTTCTGCCGGCGATTTATCAGGGGACTGCGATTCAGAGTGTCGCGGGGGATCAGGCTGCGATTCGGCATCTGACGGACAGCTCTGTCGATCCGGCGATGCAACGCCGCCGCGTTGATTTGCTGCAGCGACTGAATCAGCGACAGCTGCAGCGTCTGCAGCATGACCAGCAGATGGAGGGAGTTGCGGAGTCCTTTGAGCTGGCATTTCGGATGCAGTCGAAGACGCCGCAGCTGGTGGATTTCTCTGATGAAACCAAAGCGACGCTGGAGCTTTACGGGATTGATCAGGAGCCGACTCAGACATTTGGCAGGCAATGTCTGCTGGCGCGTCGGTTTGCGGAAGCCGGTGTGCGGTTTGTGCAGGTGTCACTGGGGGGCTGGGACCATCATGGAAACATTGCCGGCGGGCTGCAGAAGGAGTGTGCTGTATCTGACAAGCCGATTGCCGGTCTGCTTACGGATCTGAAACAGCGCGGATTGCTGGAGGATACGCTTGTGCTCTGGGGCGGCGAGTTCGGACGGACCCCGCATACGCAGATTCTGGATGGCAATCGCAGTGCACCGGGACGTGAGCACAATCATCATGGGTTCACGATGTGGCTGGCCGGAGGCGGAGTGCGTGGCGGGATGACGCACGGTGTGACTGATGACTTTGCCTATTACGGGGTTGAGGATACGGTGCACATCAATGATCTGCATGCGACGATGCTGCATCTGCTGGGGCTGGATCATGAGCGGCTGACGTGGGAGCACCATGGGCGGCCGTTTCGGCTCACTGATGTTGCCGGCCGAGTGGTGCATGAGATTCTGTCATAGCGGTGGCGGCCTGAAGATGTGGCAGACTGGTTTTCCGCGGGAAGGCTGGTTGTGCGATGGCGCAGGGGCGGGAGAATCCGGGGATGTCCAGTGGGAACAGCAGGCTGTGGCGGATTGTTGTATTGCTGATTGCGGCGGTATGGACTGGTGCTGCAGTGATCACTCCGCAGGTTCGCGCGGAGCGGCCCAACATCGTATTTATTCTTGCCGATGATCTGGGATACGGAGATGTGAAGGCGTTCGGGGGTGACCGCTGCAACATCGACACGCCTGATTTTGATCAGTTGTGCCGCGACGGGATCAGGCTGACGAATGCTCACGTGACGGATTCCGTCTGCGTTCCCAGTCGCACATCGATCATGACTGGGCGTTATGCCTTTCGTTTTGGAGCTGCTGAGGCGGGCGGACCGTGGGGATTTGTGGGACTACGATTTCCAGTCACGCAGCATACCCTGGGCGACATGTTGCAGACGGCCGGATATCGCACGGGATATGTGGGGAAGTGGCATCTGGGCACGCGGATGGTGACTCGCGATGGTGCGGTTCAGGGTCCTGACAACACCGATTTCAGTCAGCCGATTCAGATTGGTCCGCTGGATTATGGATTTGACTCCAGTTTCATCCTGCCGGGTTCGCTGGACATGTTTCCGTATGCGTTTATTCGGGGGCGGGAATGGCAGGGACAGGTGACGGCTCAGAAGGGCTGGAGTGCCTTCAATCGCGTTGGTCCGGCAGCGGAGGACTTCGAAGATACTCAGGTGCTGTCCACATTCTGCGCGGAGGCCGGGCGATTCATTCGGTCGAGCGCTCAGCAGTCGCAGCCATTTTTTCTGTATGTGGCACTGACGGCGCCGCATACGCCGACGTCCCCTGAGCCGGAGTTTACCGGCCGCAGTCGGATTGGTGTGTATGGTGATTTTGTGATGAATACGGATGCCTGCATTGGCAGGATTCGAGCTCATCTGCGGGCGGCCGGAGTGGATCAGAATACGTTGCTGATGGTGTCTTCGGATCATGGTCCGGGGCATTATTCCGGTCGGAATCGAGTGGCGACAGCGAACCAGATGCAGGAGATGCAGCAGGACGGACACTACAGCACGGGGGTGTATCGCGGATACAAGTTTTCGTCGTTTGAGGGAGGTCTGCGGGTCCCATTTGCGGCAGTCTGGCCGGGGGTGATTCCGGCAGGTTCAGTGAGTGGTGCACTGGTCGGCCTGAACGATCTGATGGCGACCTGTGCTGAGGCTGCTCAGACGGATCTCACTGCGGAGCAGGGACCGGATTCCATCAGTTTTCTGTCGGTGCTGAAGCAGCGCGAGAACACGACTCGGGAGTCGCTGATCATTCGGGGGACGCGATCTGACGCATTTCTGCAGGGCGACTGGAAACTGATTCTGGGGCCGGGCAGTGGAAGTGCTGGAATATTCAGCAGTGAACCTGTGGAAGACGATGCATGGAAATCGGCGGTGGCGGCATTCGGTGGCAGTCCTGCCGGCCAGGAGGATCTGGTGCATCCGGCGTTTCTGCAGTTGTACAACCTCCGTGAGGATCCGGGCGAGACGCGGGACCATTCGCCAGAGCAGATGGATCGTGTACGGAGGATGCTGGCCGAGCATGGTCGAATTGTGGAAGCCGGCAGATCGACACCGGGTCCGAGTCTGAGCAACGACCAGAAGCTGCAGAGTTTTCGTCCACCGGCGTTTGTCTGGGGGAAGTAAGGAGCGTTGCTGGCTGCGGTTTTTTTCTGACCGGCAGTGTGAATCGGACGCAGACCGTGGCCATTTGCTCGTCGTTGGGCAGGATGATGGTTTTGTGTTTGCGGTGCTGCTGCCGAGTGCACGGAAGATTGTGCAGACGTTTGCGCGGCCTGCTGCTGAATCCAGCAAACGCTGCTGTCGCAGTCTTTTGCTGCAGATTGTCCGTGCAGGCCCGCTTGAAACCGGCATGTCTCCATCGCCTGACTGACAGCGGGAACCGGATCTGTCGCTCGATAATTTCCGGCAGATACGGCAGACTGCTGCAGTGAAAGTTCAGGGCAGCGTGGAGATCGACTGACTGTTGCACACGGTCATGATCGGCGGAGCGATTGACGCACTGCTGATTGCAGCAGCAGAATTTGACGTTCGAGCAGATAGCGGACAAGGAGCAGGCGATGATCAGGAAACTGAACGGGAGCAGCTGCAGCTGGTCCACTCGGGTGCGTTTGGCGTTGCTGTTCGTGCTGTCTGTCAGCGCACAGGCGGCGGTCGTTCATGGGGCCGAGCTGATTCCGTTGCGGGCGGGTCCCATTTCAATGGTCTTCGATGCGG
>JALRDR010001200.1 GCA_023262145.1 Planctomycetaceae bacterium
AGGCAGATTCAGCGGGAGAACTGCATCAACAACCAGATCCAGTTCCTCAACGACAAATCCTTCGGCAGGTGGCTGATCTCCGAATGCACTTCGAGTGGTCCAGGTTGGACGTGCCGCAGCTGTACCGGTCAGGCTTCGGACGGATTTGAAGTAGTCCCCCCAGACTCCTGCCCACGGGAGACCTGTGAGCACCAGAACGAGTGCCAATCCGGAAATCCAGAGCCCTGTCACACTATGGAGATCTCTCCAGAGGATCTTCGAACCACTGCGCAGCCGAGGGTAGAGAACGCCGGCGAGGCTTTGAGTATTTCGTGGCCACCAGAGGCAAAGTCCGGTCAGCAGCAGAATGACTGTCCAGCAGGCAGCGAGTTCCACGAACAGGGAGCCACGATCGCCCAGCAGCAATTCACTGTGCAGTTTCCTGACAAGCTGCATCAGTTCTTCTTCTTCCCGAGCGGAGTGCACGATCTGCAGCGTTTGCGGGTCAACATATGTGCGGAGACGCCCGGAATTCTGAATCAGCATGACTCGAGCTGCAGATCCGGGACCGGATGGCACTTCGTAGAATCGAAACGCAGAACCGGGGTTCTCTGCCTCGGCAGCCTTTACGATCTCGGAAGGTTTGTGTGGGCTGCCATGCACCGGCAGGGTGTCATATGGGCGTTGAGTCCATGATTCGAATTGCGGTTTAAAGAGATAAACAGCCCCGCTGAGGGAAAGCAGCAGGACGAACGGGACGCAGTACATGCCAGCATAGAAGTGCCATCGCCAGATCGTTCGATAGCCGGGTAATCGAAAAAAAACAGTAGACTGACTCAAGATTCACCTGCAGCTGAGGAAGTTAATGAATACAGAAGGTGGCCGCTGAAAAACGATCACACGCACTGTTTGCGAAGGATTCAGAATTCCCCCACGACTTCTCCTCCATTCTTGCTGTGAAGTGCATGGGCAAGACTGGTGTCCATGCTGTCGCTCAGTGTGCGAACGGAACCGTCGCCCATCAGCACATTGGCAGAACCGGTGTGAAAGCTGCGGGGCCCAAAAAAACCTGTCCAGTGAGTAACAACATCCGGCAGGCGACTGTTGGGTGGCAGGTACCCGTTGGTCATACAGTTGATGGCCCCGGTAAAAGCCCAGGATGTTCCACGCCCCCTCAGTGCCGGGCTTTCACCACCACGCCAGCCAGACAGAGTTGGTACGATCTGTGACAGGTCCGGGTTTGAGAGCAAACCACTGGCGTTGGCAAACGCCGCCCATGCACCGCCCGCAGGCAGACCGGGAGTCGATGTGGACCCGAGTCCGGCTGATCCGTTCAGGGTTGCCTGATATGGGAACTTCGGGACCTGACCGGCTGGTATTGTGAAATCCGGCCCGACGCTGCGAACCGTTTCACTCATCACAACAGTATTTGACGCTCCGTCGGTGATATCACGAAATGTGTTTCCTGAATACTGATAGAAGATCCCGTCCGTGACGGTATTGAAGTCATAGTTGAGATCCGTAGCACTGCCCGTGCTGGCCATGTAGTTCAGGCCGCCATACGCATAAGTCGTGCCTGAGAAATCTACCGTGATCACTGCCGGCGCCGGATCGCTCGGGCAGAGAAACAACGGTATCGGAGTTGCAAAGGCTGTCACAAACCGTGGATCAGGAGCTTTGCCCGACCAGCCACCGCTGAATGCAGTTTCTGTGAAGTCCAGCAGACTCTGAAGATTTCCTTGTTCCACAAATGGCAGCAGCCGGGACTGAACGGAAAAGTCAGAATCTCGCGTTCCAGCCATCGGAAAGCGGCTGTAGGTCGATTCATAGTTGTGCAGCGCCAGCCCCATTTGCCTGAGATTATTTCTGCACTGCGTGCGTCGGGCCGCTTCGCGCGCCTGCTGCACTGCCGGTAACAGCAGTGCGACAAGGACAGCGATGATC
>JALRDR010001212.1 GCA_023262145.1 Planctomycetaceae bacterium
GGGGATCCTCCTGATTGGAGCTGTCTCAGCGCTGTTCTTCCGCAACGAGCCGTATCTTGATCCTCAGATTCTTGCAGTGGATGTGGATGCTGCGATTAACGAGCAGATCGAAGAACGTGAGATAGCGATTTATCGATCACAACTACGTCGGACTACGGACGCCAGCAGCGAACCACAGTGGACAATGCGTGATGTGCTGCAGGATTTTCGGCGACGGCAGCAGACCACAGCCCAGCCCATCGAAGACGCTCGCATGGCTCAGGAACTGGAGCACTGGGAACGTGATTCCTTCGATGGTTATCGTTCTCCCAGGCAGTCTGCCTCTGTCCGCAAACGGCAGCGAGTGGAGCAGTCGGCTACGGTGTCAGAGGCGGCAGCACCGGCAACGCGTCTGCAGGAAAGGCTGCAACAGTCAACTTACACTTCGGTGCAGGAACCGCAGGTTCCGCCTCCGGTGGCTGCTTCCGAAGAGCCTGTCTTCGACGATCCTGCAGCAGTCGGGGCGGATTACGAAGTGCCCGTGGCAGCGGACTTTGCTGCAGCAAATCAGGGTTTGAACGAGGGGCAGGAAGAGTTTCAGGACTACCGCGTTCAGTATGGAGATACGCTTTCCGGTATTGCAGAACGCTTCCTCGGTGCTCAAAGTAAGTACCGCACAATCTACGAAATGAACCGCGATCGGATGCGCAGTCCGGATACGCTGGCTGTTGGCATGCTGCTGCGGATTCCGCTGACGGTTCGTGACTGAGCAGACGATGTCAGGCGGGCCGGGTGATATCAGCCGGGCAGCGACCAGTGACTGGCTGATGCCGCAGCGTTGATTGAATACCGGACGACCGTCATGTTCCCGAAGGGACGGGACAATGCAGCCTGAAAAGATTGGTCCTTATCTGATCAGTCGTCGCATCGGTGCCGGCGGCATGGGCAGCGTTTTCTACGGAACCCACGACGAGACGGGCGCGGAGGCGGCCATCAAGGTGCTTTCGGCGACGACTTCCGGGAATGAGGTTTCGCGGGAACGGTTTACTCGCGAGATCGAAGTGCTTCGCCAGCTTTCCAGTCCCTGGATCGTGCAGCTGCTGGACAGTGGTCTTTCGATCGACGGCCTGCCTTACTTCGCAATGGAATACGTTTCCGGGAAGCCACTTTCGGAAGAGATTCTGGAGCAGAGACGGCTGCCATGGAAGCAGGTCGTGAACTACTCAGTTCAGCTGGCCTCCGCTCTGAAGGCTGCGCACGACGCCGGGGTCATTCACCGCGATGTGAAGCCGGGCAATGTCATGATTACCGACGAGGGGCAACTGAAGCTGGCTGATTTTGGCGTTGCCAGTCTGTTTGCGGCATCCCCCCTGACTCGGACGGGCGGCATTCTGGGAACTGTGGACTATATGTCGCCGGAGCAGGCAGTCGGGCGTTGTATTGCTCGCAGTGACCTGTACTCGCTGGGGGCGGTCATGTACGCGATGCTGACCGGGCGGCCTCCGTTTCTGGGACGCACGACAGCAGATATCATGCATAAGCATCAGTTTGCAATGTTCGATCGCCCGTCGCGATTTGTCCCTGAAATCCCTCCCCGACTCGAAGATCTGGTCTGTCAGCTGCTGGCCAAGAAGCCTGATGAACGTCCGGCGAACGCACTGACTGTGATCCGCAGTCTGGAGCGTATCCGTCAGCTGGATGAAGCGACCACTTCAGATGTTGAGGGAAATGCAGGGACAGGGACAAGGGCTGCTGAGCAGGGTCGAACGGGAGCCACCGCTGCAGCAGGCGAAGTAGCAGATCGAGCTGCCGCTGTTGCGATGCGCGATCTGATGCGTGCTGAACTGGAGCAGAATCGTCGCCGTGGTGGTCTGCTGGACAACACATGGGTTCTGATTTCACTGCTGTTGCTGCTGCTGCTGTTCGCGTTTCAGATGAGTCGACGTGAAAATGTGTCCTCCACTGATCAGCTGACGCAGGGACTGAAACGATTCACTCAGTCGCCGGGCCAGGACTGGCTGCGTATCCGGGATGAGATTCTGCGGCCTGCACTTGCCGATGGGCAGATTTCCGAGCTACAGCAGGAAGAGGTGGTCAGGTCCATCCGCGCGGCAGACGAATTTGAATTCATTCGCTCTCTGCAGGCTGCAACGGAGTCCCCAGCAGAGAGGGGGGCCGACCTCGTACAGAGCGAGATCAATCGTCTGATTCGAACTGCCTTCAATGAGTACTCTGAGGGTGATTCAACGACGGCGCTCGCTCAATTGCAGGCGGTACGCGCACTGTGTGCAGAGCAGAGCGGCGAGGGTATCCTGCTCAGCTTCCTTGACGAGACAATCGAGCAGTGGTCGCTGGATCAAACTCGCCCGCGGCTGCAGCTTCTGGAAGCATTGCTCCGCCGAACTGCGGTGACCGCATCCGGGAAAGCAATGTCGAAAGAACGCCGAGCTGCTCTGCAGGCGGCAAGGTTTCTTTATGCTGATCAGGCGGATGCAGTGGATCTGCTGGCAGAGATCGATCGGGTTCTGCAACAGGATGCTCAGGAAGTGAGTTCTTCGCCCCTGCTGCCTGCCGATACAGACTCCAGATGATGGGTTGAATACGGCAGGTTACTCATGCCGACATGAACAGAGAATTCGGATCTGAATCGGTACCACATGGATCATCGGCTCCGAAATGAGGGTTGAGCAGCAGGTTCGGATCCGTCCTGCTGCCTCACCTGCACTCCAGTAAACGTGAATTCAGAACGGCGTCATGACAGCGTTTCTTCAGTCGGCCATCGGGGCCGGGGCTGCGATAGCAATTGGGAATTTCGACGGCGTGCACTGCGGGCATGCGGCTATGCTGCGGCGTTTGCGTGCGCTGGCTGAGGAGTTGAATGCCCCGGCTGTGGCGATCACCTTTGATCCTCATCCTGTGGCATTGCTGCGCCCGGAATCTGCGCCTCCACTACTGACAGATCTTGCCGAACGAGTGCGTCTGCTGCGGGCCAGTGGCGTCGATGAAGTAGCGGTGCTTGCCGTGTCGCAGGAACTGCTGCAGATGTCGCCGGGGGAATTTTTTGATCGTGTAATCGTAGCGGAGGCAGCAGCAGCCGGACTGTTGGAAGGCCCCAATTTTCGATTCGGTCGGAATCGAGCGGGAGACATTGATTACCTTTCGGCCCGCGCTGCGGAGGCTTCGATTCGGTTTGAGGTGATGCCGTCGGTTGATTACGGCGGAAGAATGATCTCTTCCAGCAGAATCCGGGAACTGATCGGGCAAGGCTGCCTGCAGGAGGCGGTTGATCTGCTGGGGCATCCGTACCGGATCTGTGGCACTGTGTGTGCCGGAGCCAGACGCGGGCGAACGATCGGTTTTCCAACCGCCAATCTGGAAGCAGTCAGCAATCTGCTCCCCGGACATGCTGTCTACGGCGGCGTGTCGGAAGTGGCTGGCCGACGGTTCCCTGTGGCAGTCAGCATTGGTCCGAATCCAACCTTCGGGGAGCACAGTACCAAGGTGGAGTGCCATCTGGTGGGATTCAGCGGTGACCTCTACAGCACTCAGCTGGTGGTGGACCTGCTGCAGGAAATTCGACCGCTGCAGAATTTTGCGAGTGTCGATGAACTCGTGGCGAGAATTCAGGTTGATGTTGCCAGGACAATACAGCTGTGCGAGGACTACATCGCAGTGCGGCCTGCCTGGTGATCTCGACAACAGACCTTCCCGAAGCTGCGGACTCATTCAGAAATCATCGCCACCCGACTCAGCCTGGTTACGCAGGGCTGAAAGTGCTTCATCTGTGCTCAGAGGATCCACTTTGCGGCAGGATTCTGTCAGCAGCAGTGCGAGTTCCGCCAGATCTGAACGCCATTCGACAGGGTCAATCATCGGCGGCTCAAGTTCCGAAAGTTCGCCGCAGAGCAGGATCATTTTGAGGCAGTGTCGAAACAGGATGCCCTCCTGGCGGATAAGCCGTCGTGTTTTGACATATCGATCAAAGTTTCCGTCAAACTGCAGCAGATCGCCGACACACCAGACACTGGTTTCGTCGATGTCATCGACTTCGGGGAATTCCGACTGGAACAGCAGTCGCATCCGCTCCGCCAGTGTGAGCGGATAAACGCGACGACGTTCCTGTTCGTCATAGTAGCCGGTGAGCTGATTCTGACTGATCATTCCGCGAGAGAGCAGCAGCGGATTCAGGTACTCCGTTGCCAGCGGACCGGCAGGCAGCTGATCAGAATCCGGAACACGAACATCGCGGGCGACGGAGCGGGGCATCGCAAGGACACTTTCCAGCAGCTGCAGGCGTTCTGCGAAACTGGCCCGATGAAGATGTTCCAGCAGAAATGTCCCATAGAGTGGATGAATG
>JALRDR010000005.1 GCA_023262145.1 Planctomycetaceae bacterium
GTCGTACTGTGATCGATGCCGCACGCAGCACAACCGGACTGACCAGTGAGGCAATCCTGCAGCGACTCGGTGATGCAGGCAGGCAGTTCGCCGAAAATGCACGAAAGAAATTCCAGCGAGATACGGAATGGTGATCACTCGCTGACCCTCAGCAAAGGAAGCAGGGCATGGATGCCTACGAGGATATCTCACGGATGATCGACCACGCACTCCTGCGTCCGGATACCACCACCGAGCAGTTTGAGCAGGGTTGCCGTCTTGCCGCCGCCTATCGCACCGGCAGTGTCTGTATCCAGCCGCACTATCTGCGTCGCTGTCGGGAACTCCTGCAGCACAGCGGCGTCAGAGCGAGCACTGTGATCGGCTTCCCGCACGGTGGACAGCACACCTCCGCAAGGGTTGCCGAAGCAACTCAGGCCCTGCAGGACGGCGGGCAGGAACTGGATCTGGTCTGCAACATCAGTCGTGTCGTCAGCGGCGACTGGGACTACGTGCGGAACGATCTGGCTGCCATCATTGAACTCACCCACGCAGCCGGGCAAAAAGTGAAGGTGATCTTTGAAAACTGCTTTCTGACCGATGACGCAAAACTCCGACTCTGCGAAATCTGTACAGAACTGAACGCAGACTGGGTCAAGACCTCCACTGGCTTCGGCAATGCTGGAGCAACTCTGGCGGATGTCACGCTCATGCGAAAACATGTCGGCGAGCAGATTCAGGTCAAGGCAGCCGGCGGGGTGCGTGATCTGCAGACACTGCTGCAATACAAATCGATCGGAGTCACTCGAATTGGTACGAGCTCCACCTGCAGGATTCTCGATGCTCATCGCCAGCAGCTGCAGCTGCCGCCGATAGCCGGCTTTGCTCCAGCGGATGCGGCCGGCTACTGACCAACGCCTTCCGGGCAGTCAAAAGAATACGGATCCGTTTGCCGCAGCCGTGTAACAGCCTGCATACGCTGCTGCCAGGCAGTGGCCTGGATTGCCTTTTTTGCCATTTTTATTTCCCCGGCATAACCGTTTAGCATGCATTCTGGTAATCTGCGTGACAGACGACAGCTGACGAAATGGCAGCCGTTCCCGCCTTTTTCCTCCTTCAGGACATTTCCGTCAAAGGGACTTCAGGTATGACCTCCGCACTTATCAGACACACAATCGCTGTCGTCACACTGTTGACTGCAACTGCATCGCCGGCGACTGCCGACGAAGTTAAGGTGCTCACTATTGGCTCACAGGCTCCAGCTCTCAATGTGGAACACTGGGTCAGCAATGGCAACGGTGCCTTCAAGCCCGTCACAACCTTCAAGGATGGCAACGTCTACGTTGTCGAATTCTGGGCGACCTGGTGTGGACCGTGTATCGCCAGCATGCCTCACCTGGTTGAAGTTCAGAAGAAGTTCGCAGAGAAAGGCGTGCAGATCGTCAGCATCAGTGACGAAGACCTGCCCACAGTTCAGGGATTTCTTGCCAAACCCGTGCGCGGAGCAACTGATGGTCAGACCTATGCACAGCTCACCAGTGCATACTGCCTGACAACAGACCCGGACCGTTCGGTCGCCAGCGACTACATGGAAGCGGCTGGACAGAACGGCATCCCGACCTGTTTCATCGTCGGCAAGTCCGGTGCAGTGGAATGGATCGGGCACCCGATGCAGATGGATGGTCCGCTCGAAGCCGTCGTTACTGACAAATGGGACCGTGAAGCTTTCAAAAGCACATTCCAGAAACAGCAGCGAATGTCCCTCCTGCAGGCCAGAATCGGCAGCCTGATGCAGCGTGGAAATATTGCAGACGCTCTCGCGCTTGTTGATTCAGAGCGGGAAGCCAACGCAGACGATGCTGAGTACGTGGCGATGCTGGACGACATCGGACTAAAACTGCGAGCAAACTCGGCACTGCAGAAAATCCAGGGTGATATGGCTGAAGAAGGCCTTGCTGAACTGGACGCCGTCATCAAGGAAGCAAAATCTCCGCTGAAGGAGCAGATTGAGTCGGTACGAATTCAGGTCCTGCTTGTCTCCGGAAAATCTGATCTTGCTGCAGCAGCACTGACGGCAGCAGCAACAGCCGAAAATGCATCCGCAGAGCAGCTGAACAACCTGGCATGGACCGTATACCAGATAAAGGACCGCGGTCAGGATGTTGCTCCGGAAGTTTTGGCCGCTGCTGTAGCGGTCGCGGAACGTGCTGTCGATGCAGAACCGGAAAGTGGCTCCATTATCGATACACTGGCTCATCTGGTCTACGCATCCGGTAACCTGGATCGGGCCATTGAACTGCAGACCGCTGCTGTGAAAAACGTCGGTAATGCTCCACCCCAGGTTGCCGCACAGATGCGTGAGTTTCTGGCCCAGCTGAAGAAAGAAAAAGCCGGAAACTGAGTTTCTCAGCTCCACAGCCATACGCCTGATTTCCTGCAGCGGCGTTCTCAACTGAGAGCGCCGCTGTTTTTTTGGACTCAACTCTGTAAGTTGCCTCACCAGTTCGCGCATCAATCAGAATCTGCAACAGGTGCCAGATTGCCGAACTGGTTTTTCCTTTGGATCTGAACTCCATGTCCAGAACTATTCGCTATGGCATTATCGGTGCCGGTGCCGTTTCCGATTTTCATCACGTCCCGGGAATTCAGCTGGATCCTCGCGCTGAACTGGTGGCAATCTGTGATCCCGACGAGTCTCTGATGCAGTCTCGACAGCAGGACTGGGGACCGACGCGCTGTTGCACCGATTACCGTGAACTGGCCGCTGATCCGGATGTGGATGCAGTCATCATCGCCACCCCCAATTTTCTGCATCGTGAACAGGCTCTTGCCTGCGTTCGCAACGGCAAACACGTCATGTGTGAAAAGCCGCTTGGGCTGAACTTCGCAGAATCAACCGAGATGTATCGTGAGGCTGTCGCAGCCGGCGTGCGGCATATGACCGCATTCACTTACCGCTTTGCTCCCTCAATGCGTTACGTGAGACACCTGCTGAAGTCCGGTGCTCTGGGTGTACCACGACACTTCCGCAGTCAGCGATTTCTTGATCTTCCTGAAACCAGCTGGGGCTGGCGTCAGATTCGGTCTCTGGCAGGTGCCGGGGACCTGTTTGACATGACGATCCATCGCATTGATTTTGCTCAGGATCTGCTCGGACCGATCACTTCGGTCTGTGGCGCCATCCAGCAGTACGCCCCCCGAAATGTAACGGCAGATGGCTCCCCCTGCCCCGCTTCCGAGGTCGATGACTGGTCCAGTCTGATTGGCTTCTTTGCCTGTGGTGCCGTCGGAGTCTGGGAAGGCAGCACACTGATGAAGGGCCACAACAACAACGGCGTCGGCTATGAATGGGCAGAAATCAATGGCAGCGAAGGTTCCGCAGCCTACCAGTTGACCGATCCCAATCATGTCATGCTTGCTCTGAATGGGCGTGATCTGGAACGAACGCCTGTGCCGGAAGAATTTCTGAAACCAGCGGGTAGCCCTCGCGATCCCGGGGCTGGTAAACCGAGTACTGTGTTCCGCTATGACCTCGTCTACGAACTCACTTCAGCAATTCTGGAAGAACGCGATGCTGAACCGGGATTCCATCATGGAGCGATGGCGCAGGCGGTGGCAGATTCTGTCCTCTTAGCGTTTGAGAAACGCAGCTGGGTGGACATCAAGGCCAGCCTGGACAACGGAAGTCTTTGAAGATCTGCGGGCACCCTGCAGGATTCGCAACAGAAAGGCCGCCCATTCCAGGGGCGGCCTTTTTCGACTTACAGCCTCCTGCAGATCTCCTCACTCGCCGGCAGGAACAAACCAGATATTGCGATATCGCACCTGGTTGCCGTGGTCCTGAAGATACAATGGTCCCGGATCTGCTCCCTCCTTCACAGGAGCAGCAGTAGTGGCGTGCGTCAGCTTCACCTGATCGTGAATCACAACACCGTTGTGTCGCACCGTCATCCACCCGTCGGCCGTTTTCTTCCCGTCATCTCCAAATTTCGCGGCATGAAAGTCCACGTCGTAGGTCTGCCACGAAAGCGAAGGAAAACACATGTTCTGGAGTGGCTTTGCGATGGAGTAGATGCCGCCGCACTCATTCTGTTCGCCTGAGAGTCCAAAGGAATCCAGCACCTGCACTTCATAACGCCCCTGCAGGTAAACACCACTGTTACCACGCCCCTGCCCTCTGGCATTCGGCATGAACGGCAGCATGAATTCCAGATGCAGCTGGCCGTCCGCAAACTTCAGCTTGCTGGTCGTGCCCTGCATGAGCAGTCCGTCCTCGGTCAGTCGACCGTTTTCAAACTGATCGGCGGTACTGCCATCGAACAGGACGACAGCACCCTCCGGAGCAGCTTTGCCCAGTGTCGGTGACTTCCGCATGACCTTTTCAAGCTGCCCCCATTCCTGCTGATCCGCATTAATCAGCACAAGTCGCTTTCCACGCACTTCGCCGCGACCGCTGTCACCCGTCATGACGGCAACGTCGCCCTGAAACGCCCCGTTTCCCTGCAGAACTTCAGCATCGGTGTTCCAGCCATCCCCCGGCAATCCGCCAGGCAGCGCCTTCCATGCGAACTTTCCTGCTCCCTCGGCGATAATCTGTACGCCAATCTTCACATCATTCCCGTCGATCTTCAGGGTTCCGGAATACTCACCCTGCACTGCAAAATCACGCCCGGCCTGATCGGGATTCAGCGCGGTGAAGTTGCGATCGTTTTCATCCGCATTCAGCAATGGACACAGCAACATCAACAAACACAGACAACGCATCGCTTTTCCTTCAATGCAAGAGAAAATCCGCCTCGGTGAAAAGCCCGGGCAGTACTGTTGGAATCAGAAATCCTCAGGACGAACGGCTCTTCATGAATGCCAGTCCGTTTTTGGCTAGATACTCTTCCGATGGAAACATCCGTCGCCAGATTCGCGTCGCTGCAGCCAGCTCCGGCAGGGCCAGCCCAAATGCTTCAATCATCAGCCAGCCCTCGTAATTCACTTCTCGCAGTGCAGCAAATGTCTCATCCCAGTTCACACCACCTTCGCCCGGTGTGGAGCGATCATTTTCCGAAATATGCACGTGTACCAGCTGATCCGAGCACGCTTTGAGTGCCTGAGTAATTGACTTCTCTTCAATGTTGGCATGGAACGTGTCATACATCGTTTTCACATTGGGGTTGTCAACTTCACGGCAGAACTGAGCAGCGTCAGCAGCACAATTCAGAAAGTAGCACTCAAAGCGATTCAGATACTCGACAACCAGAGTGACACCGGCCTGCTGAGCATATTCACCAGCCTGAGACAGAATGTCCTTTGCTCGAGCCCACTCTTCGTCAGTTCGGCCCGCCCCGCTGAAGTGCCCAAGCGCGGAGTGCATTGGGCCGCACACTCGATCAGCACCAGCAGCAGCACAGCAGTCGATGACACGCTTCAGATGCTCCAGCCCCGCCTGCCGGACAGACGCATCATCGGAAATCGGATTTGCCTCCTCACTGCACACGGTCACCGCTGTTGCCTGCAACCCCTGATTAAGCAGCTCTTTTCCAACCTCAGCAAAATGATCCACGTTGAGATCAAACATCGGCAGCTCGACGCCGTCATAACCCCAGTTCTTCAGATTACCAAGCAGTGGATAGTGCTCACTGGTCACGTGAGAAGTCCAGAGCAGCATGTTCATTCCAAATTTCATTGGTCCCGGATCCTTTTCAAGTCACCTGATGAAGCTGTCCAGTCATCCGCCAGGACATCGCCTTCGCAGACCGGGCGGGGTACTGACAGCGTTGCAGCAGTCAGCCCCGGGAATCGTTCAGCTCCGGTACTGGTGAGGCAGACCACGTACACAGCGTCTGCCCTCACAGCCGGCGGCGAACGCCACCCTCCCCTGATCCATCGTCCGTCGGAAAACACTCAGTAAGTCTGTCAGGTACTCCTGCCAGCACCGGGATGCTGCAGCAGATCAGCAGCCGAATATCGCACAAGTTCCCGAGCCTGCGCCAGAATACTGACAAAACGTCGATCGAGTGTGTCCAGTCTGACTCGTTGCAGAACCTGATTCAAGCGAAGCAGCAGACGCTGATCATCCGCATAGTCGTACAGCACTCGGGCTTCCACAAAACGCTCAATAAACTCCGCCAGCCGATTCGTCGTTCGGACGCAGAGCTGATTCACCACACGCTGAATCTCCAGTGGACAGACGCGGCGCAGCACTTCGTAGTAGGCGTCGAGAATTCCCGGTGTCCGTTCCGCAATCACATCGTCCAGCAGCAGTTCGACGACAATATGGCCGAGGAAGCCGGGGCGATGATC
>JALRDR010000021.1 GCA_023262145.1 Planctomycetaceae bacterium
CCCGTTGTCACTCGTGTAGATCACAAGTGTGTTCTGCTCCAGTTGCAGTTCACTCAATGTGCTGAGCAGTCGCCCGGTTTCATGGTCAAATTCCTCAACAACATCACCGTAAAGTCCGCCGGCCGATTTACCACGAAAGGCAGGTGATGCATCGATGATGGTGTGCATCATTGTATGGGCAACGTAGAGAATGAATGGACGATCCGGCTGCCTGGAGTCACGAAGCCAGTCAATCGCCTTCTCTGTGTAGAGATGCGTCAGGGATCCCATGTCGGAGGTTTCGCCCGCAGGCTCGTTGTTCTGATGAAACGCCACTTTTCCACCGTCATTGGCCCCCAGAGTTCCGAAGTAGAAGTCGAATCCCTGAGCATTCGGCATGCGTTCGATAATCGCCTTGCGGCTGGAAACATCCCACTTTCCGATGCAGGCAGTCTGATAACCTGCGCTCCCCAGCAATTCGGCGAATGTCAGCTCATCTGCAGGCATTCCCCAGCCTCCGCTGCGGATGGGCTGCCGTCCGGTCAGCAGCGCAGAACGTGACGGGCCACAGACCGTCTGCGAATAGAACGACGTGAACCGCGTTCCTTCAGCAGCGAGGCGATCAAGATTTGGTGTCCGGTGTACAGTGCTTCCAAAACAGGCCGGATCGGCATAGCCCTGATCATCAGTGAAGATGATCAGAATATTTGGCCGATCCGCCCCAAAGCAGCTGCAGCAGACGAGCAGCAGTGAGCACAGCAACAGAGATGTTCGCAGCATCAGTCTCATCTTTCCAGGAACGTCCATGCGGCATTTCGCGGATGCGTTTGAATGCAGAGCTACAGCTGTCGAGGCGTATTGGGCTCAGCTACGGATTCACGTGAAGACACTACTTCAGGTCGAACTGAAGTCCTTCGCAGCATCAGACTGTCAGCAAATGCACGTTGCAGCATTAAAGACAAAGGCGCGCTATTGCGGAACCGACTGCTTCACATACGGACGTAACTGTGCGGAAAACTCCCGGACATTGACCTCGTGAGATGCCGGTTCGGCAGGATTTTGCACCTCATCGGCGTCCGTCAGATGATCTTACAGTTCCCTTCCGGCCTGACCATTCAACCACTCGGTATAACGATAACGCCGGGTGCGAAGTGAGTAGCCCCAGTATCGGCCCTGTGCCATACCTGAGTCACCGCGGGCCTGGTCCATTCTGCAGTCTCCGGATTCGTGAGCAGTGGGGGCAGCGAGACACCCTCAAAATTTCAGGCGGTGCAAATCCGCAATGATTCGCCGATGTGGGGAAAACATCGAGGAGTTCGATGGGCTGATCAGTGCTTCTGCCCTGACTCCGGTCTGGCGCTGAAATATCAACGGCATGCGGGCAGATCGCCTGAACGCCTTGCGGTTGTACCAGAGGCCCTTCTCACCCGGAAAATTCCGGTGGTCCGACCAGAAGACGATGATTGTGTTGTGCAGCAGATTGTCTTGCTCGAGCGCATCCAGCAGTCTGCCGATCTGCTTATCCACAAATGAAATCGACGCATAATATGCAGGCCCGCATTGCCGCACCTCGTCTACGGAGACGTCGTAGAAATAGTACGGCCGGTTGCGGGAGTCATGTTGCCACGCCATTGCCGGTACATCAAGAAGGTCCTGTCGCCCTGACTCAAGGTCCGGGACGGTAAACTGCTTCAGGACATCCAGGTCAAAATATCTTCGTGACGCCACATCTGGGCAATGGAGGTTGAAAAAGCCAGCGGCAAGGAAAAACGGCTGATCCTGCTGTTGTTCGATCAGCCTGACGATGTGTTCCGCAACTTTCCGTCCGTATGCTCGTTGTCGTTACTCGGTGGATCCCACCATGCCATATTGATTCCGAGGTTGTCGTTGCGTTGCTGGCCGGCACGATAGCGAATAATCTGCTCCTGTCGAATGCGGTCGATTCCCTTCGGATTGTGCCGCTCGCCCCACGTTGCCGTGTCGTCGTTTCCAACGGTGCCAATCATTGTCGGATTACCGTAGTGATCGATCTTTCCGTTTCGGGCTGAGAAGTAACCGTTCCGCCGAAAAAGCTCGCCGTGTGTGACGACGTCCGGGTTTTTGTCCCGCAGTTCATGCTTGAGCTTGTGCATATCAAGAGTGTCGGGGCGTAATCCCGTCATGATACTCGCCAGGCTGGGTCCGCATAGCGGCTGCTGGCAGCACGCGGTGTCGAATAGAACACCCATGCGGCAGAGCCGATCCGGGTTTGGCGTTCTGACGAGGGGGTCTCCGTAGCAGCCGGGATCACAGTTCATGTCGTCGGCGGCGATAAACAGGACATTTCGCTGAGGAGCGACTGCCAATGCGACCTCTGTGCAGCTGACGCTGCTTGCTGCGGCTGCCAACAGCAGCCGAAAGTAACCGGGAAACGAGAGCAAACCGCTGTCTCCCTGAATGAGTGCAGAGCAATGACAGCGCGTGTGAGTTGAATCAG
>JALRDR010000086.1 GCA_023262145.1 Planctomycetaceae bacterium
TCCATACCCGGTTGATCAGAATCCCGCTCAGAGTCGCTTCGCTGTGCAGACGCCGTGTGAGGGTGCATCAGGAGGTCCTCTTCCTCTGCTGCAGTCACGTCCTCCTCAGCCTCCAGCAGCGGGGCAAACCAGTCTGCCCCCTGTTTGCGCACATGAGCAAGGATCTGCTCGGAGTCGGTGGCGGAGAGATTGGACAGGAGTCGAGTTTTCCAGCTGTCGTTGAGATCCGGAGTTGCGGTGATCAGGCGGCTGAGTTCACTGTTTTCAAACAAGGCCGGAAAGCGGAAGTGCTGCTGATACTGCGCAGCCAGTGGATTGGATGCAGGTTGCTCCGGCCAGTCATGCGGCAGACAACGGACACAATGCAGCAGTCGGATCGTTCCATTTTCCACTTCGATTTCGCCGAGTTCGGTGGCGAGGGCACCATCAAGATCATTCTGCTGCAGTGACTGCAGGAGCGGCAGATCACCTCGAATCGTCCAGTTGACTGCCACGACCTGCTCAGACGACGAAAAGCCCTTGTCCAGCAGCACGTCGCGCATCTGCATGAGCAGGGAGGAAAGGTCCGTCGTACGGTCCGGAATCATTTCGCAGGTGCGCCAGGTGACTGCCGCTGTTTCGAGTTCTGTGATCTCGACTGACCCGTCGTCGAGAACCTCGACGAGTGAACAGAGGCCGATGCAGTCATCATTCCAGTTGCGAGGCTGAGATGTCCCGGGGCAGTGCAGAACGCCCCCGACGACCTCCGCCGTAATTCGTGATTGCTCTCCGGTAAAGGCCAGGTAGTGCAGTCGGCCCTCGCGGAGCAGCTCTTCGGCAAAGCGAAGAAAGTCCGACGGCAGGGATGCATGCCCGGAGTCGTCACTTGTCAGGGAGTGTGTGCCGGTGGGTGAGCCCGTAGCTGTGGGTGACTCTGAAGCCAGCAGCTGCTCTCCCGCTCTGGCCGACTCAGAAGCCATCCGCCGCGCTTCTTCAAAACGACTGCGAGACAGTACGCCGATGCGAAACGGATTGACTTTGTCAGTGCTGGAGGGAATTACCCGGATGCCAAACTCGTCGGTCTCGCCAAGCCACATTGCCGGAGAAATTGTGGTCGTGACCTGCCGGTCCACGATGAGCTCTTCGGGCTGCAACCCGGAGCTGTAGCAGACAGTAACGTTGTCCGGAAGGTCCGGAATGGCACGCCATGCTTCCGGTGGATCTGTTTCTCCGGGAAGAACAAAGACCGCAATTCCACTTCGCTGCAATTCACGAAATCCGCGGAGCAGGCTCAGGCGGGCGCGCAGGCTGCGATCACTCTCGATGAAGGCATTGCCCGAGAGCAGCAGGAATGAAGCCTCCTGCAGAACACACTGCTCAACAACCTGGTCAAATGCCGCGATCGTGGCGTCTTCAAGTTCGGTCTGCAGTTCCGGATCCAGATCCTCAGTCTGCCAGACCGATACCGGCACTCCCAGTCGCAGATTTGCAGCATGCAGGAATCGCTGCGGATGAACGGTCATCTTCCAGAATCCCTTCCGAATACCACTGCAGTCGCCTTCAGCTTCCATGCTTGACAGTTACGGAATTTCGTCGCCAGGCACGTTGACCATGCACCGTGCATCAGCGCTGAGCCGGGTGAACCTGGATCTGCAGGGCTGGACGCGGCCCGTTGAATTCAGGAGTTCCCGGGAGTTGCTGGGGGCCGAGCTGAGATTCCGGTGCCGGAAAAACAGCGTGCCTGACGCAGTTCAGGTAAGCTGGTGACTTCTCGGGATTCTAGTAAAGCCGGGCGTTGAGGGAAAGCCCCAGGGGCGTCCAGCAGATTCAGGCTGGGAGCAAATTACCGGTCAGGCGGCCGCAATTGGCTGCGGCAGCATTTCGGTGATTGCCAGTCTGCTTAGTCAACGATGGCTGGAATCCACCCGGGAGCGGCCGCTGAGAACCGCTGCAACTGACCATCAGGGCCGGCCAGTTCCAGTGATTCTGCGTGCAGGCAGAGAGGAGGATCGTGGGGGGACAGCGTGCTGTTCGTTCCCGTGGCGCCATTCGGCAGCCACGCCGGATCCCCCACAAC
>JALRDR010000107.1 GCA_023262145.1 Planctomycetaceae bacterium
AGTGCGGTGAACTGGCCGTGCCGTTTGATTACGACGACCCGAAAATTGGTTCATTCACACTTTTCTTAACCCGACTGCCAGCTCTGCCGCCGACTGCTGAACGCCGCAGCAGATTCCGCCACGGTCAGTCAGATCAGCCACCTGTTTCCGGCAATCACAATTCGAACCAATCCACACCGGGATACCGCAGAGAGACCGGATTACTCTGACCTTCGCCGAACCACTATTCGGCGGCCATTGATACTGACCACTTCAACTGCGTTGCCGGAATCAATATAGGAACCATCACTGACAACATCCAGATACTGCTCCCCGAAGACGGCTTTCCCGGCTGGCCGCAGCGCGGTTGATGTGACTCCCTGATCACCGACATCCAGCTGCAGTTCCTTCCTTGCCGCAATGGAGACAGCTGGATCCAGCATCGGCCCTTCACCCTCCGGAAGATAACCCGGGGGAGTCAGGATGAGACTGTTGAACCATGGTATCGATGGCAGGAACCGATTGAGCAACGCTGCCAGCACAATCACTGTGACCAGAGCACTGACGACCGGAAACAGGCCGCTCAGGCTCTGATCAAATGCCTTGCCGGCTGAGATACCTGAAAATGTCTGACTGGCCATCACCAGTGACGCAATCGTCAGGACGATGCCACTGATTCCAAAGACACCAAATCCCGGAATCACAAACGCTTCAAGCCCCAGCAGCACAAGACCGGAAATAAACAGGAGCAATTCCAGAACGCCAGCAGTTCCCCCCAGAAACCGACTCCAGAAGAACAGCGTGAAACAGATGACAGAAGGTATCGCAAACATTCCTGTCCACGTCTGCACCTCGATATACAGCGTGAGCAGTGCAATCGCTAACAGCAGGAAGCCACCAAATCTGGAGTTGAGCAGAGACACCAGACCATCGACCCACGTTCTGCGTACTGGCTTCAGCACCAGATCGGCAGCTACCCCCAGACGCAGCCTCACATCCGCCAGATCTTCACAAGGCGCTTCCGCAAGATTCAGTTCGGCCGCTCGCGTGCCTGAAACGGTGAGCAGAATACCCTCCCGACTCTCCGGTACCATGGGCCCCTGAATCCATTCTTCGGGAGACTGCTGAATTTCAAGTTCTGTCATCCACGTGACGGTGCCGTCTTCACGATTGGTAGCACGATAGACCGAAAGATTGCGGTCAATCATCGCCATGAGCAGACCCGGAGGCCGGTTGCGACGGCGGGCAATGGTAGCCGCGAACTCCAGAAATGGGCTGACGATCTTTTCCGGAGCACGCTCGAAGGCTCCGCCCGGCTCAATCTGCCCGATGACGCCGATGTCTCCGATCTGTGCATCGGGATGCATCACCAGCGTGTTACAGCCGAACGCAATCAGGCCGCCTCCGCTGAGCGCCATCTTTGGAATCCAGGCAACTGTTTCCATCTCCGCCGGATCGATCTCCACCAGCGCCGTTGTGATCTCTTCCGAGATCATCTTGTCACCGCCGGGGCTGTCGATTTCCACGATGAGCGTGTCGACACCCGCGGCGCGCGCGTTCCGGATCTCTCGCAGTACAAAGTCACGCGTGGCGGCGAAAATCGGGCCGTGGATCTCCAACAAACGCACGTTGGAAGATTCCCGCAGTTCGCTCTCGCGCATCGATTCCAGTGGCAGATGAAATAATTCAGCGACCCGCGGTCTGCCATCAGCAAGATGTGTGACCAGATGGCCGTCGGCCAGTGCCTGATCAGCTCGAAAGAAACTGCTGCCGCCCGCCTCGCGAATTGTCTCTACCGCAGTGATCTCAATCTGCTGCTGCTGCAATAACTGTAGTTCCCCCTCTGTCATGTAGCGAATCTGCTCCACTCCTGCCGCTTTCGAAGTCACTCGATGCAGCGTTACCTGGCGATCAATCATCGCCTCAATAATGCCACGGGAAAGTCGCAGATTACGTCGACTGTCTGCCAGCGAGAGATAGAATTCACGATCTGCAGCACGTACGGGCTCACCGCGAGAAAACTCCCCCAGGGTGGCATCTGCGGCCATCACGATGTCGTGGCAGGCCAGCGCAATTGCAGCATGGTTCCCGGAAACCGATTCGGGGAGCCACGCAACTGTCTGTACTTCGTTGAACTCCGGAGAAAGCAGAATGTCAATAAGATCGCGGATCTGACCCATGCGACTGGAACCAGTAGACACCTGCAGCACAACAACCGGACGAACAGACCGCTCCTGCCCTTCCTGCTGCAGCCGACTGAGCTGCTGGTTCAACTGGCTGAGCTGAGGATCGCTGAGTGGTGTGGTGAGAGTGAGAAATTGACCCGGAACATTGCGACCGTCGGCATCCTGCGCGTTCGCCACAACGAACACGTCGCTGCACGTCACCATCATCGCCAGAATACACAACAGACCCGAAGTCATTGTGAATCGCCACAAACGCGAACCCACTCTTCGCTTTACTGACACCGTCTCTGGTCCTTCTGGCTTGTGGAAGCTCAGCCGTTTTCATGGCTACTGCCGGAAGCAGGAGCAATTTGTCGCACCACCACACATTATACGCTGAAGTGAATCGGAAGAAATGCCTTCCGAAAATTCGTGGAGGAGTGTCAAATCCTGGTGAAAATCAGAGTACGCAGCGAAAGTTCATGGGGTTCTGCCGATTCTTGACAGTCACATCTTGTTGCTTTCCTGAGATCTCACTCTCCTGAGATCTCATAAGTGACTGCAGGGCTGCATTGCCCCTCCACAAAAGACACAGGGAATGGAAAGACGCAGGAAATGAATATCGACCAGATCCTGATTCTCACCGCCGGTGGTACGATCGACAAAGTCTACTTTGACCAGTTGAGCGAATACCAGGTGGGACCGTCCGGAATTGATCGCGTGCTGCGGGCAATCTCCTTTGCTTCTCCCTATCGTGTCGTCTCGCTGCTGCAGAAGGACAGCCTCGATATGACCGATGCAGATCGTGCACTGATTCGGTCTACGATTCAGGATGCCCCGGAACAGCGGATCATGATCACACATGGCACAGATACCATGATTCAGACCGCCTGTTCGCTGCTTACCGTCTCCGATCGCCGCATTGTCCTGACCGGTGCCATGCAGCCTGCCGGATTCCATGACTCCGATGCGGTATTCAACATTGGATTTGCACTCGGCGTCCTGCAGTCGCTCAGCAGCCCGGGGGTCTGGGTCGCTATGAATGGCCAGTTGCTGGCCCCTCAGAACGCTCGCAAGAATCGTGAGCAGGGAGTCTTTGAAAATCATCTGCCGGAAGCGGAATAGCTGCTTCCCCGGGCGATACAGCTGAAAATCATGGAGAGAACTCACCAGGTCCCCTCAACTGCCCGATCAGACGGACAGTCATATTTTCTCGTTTTCCCCAGGAAAACAACGTCACCTGTCCATCGAATACGTTCGCAGGTTGCGTTCATGGTATGCTCTTCCTGTTTTTCCGTGCAGGCTTCATGCACCGCATGACATGCACCCGAACGGTAATCGCCCGGATTCAGCATCGCTCCTGGGGGTTCAGTGCAGTCTTCGATCATTGCTCCGGACGACTCACAGATCACCCCGCCTGACCGGCTCCGCAGACTTTACCCGACTTCCTGTTCAATCTGCTTCCTGTTCAATCTGTAAGTCACAATGGAAAACCGCCGACTCTTCCTGTTCCTGCTGTATTCCATGACCTTCCTGTGGCTCTGGTCGTCGTTCTTTGAACCTCCTCCGCCAGAACCATTGGCCGTTGCACCAGATGCAAATGCCGACGCTGACTCAGCAACTGCAGCGGCTGCTCCTGAATCGAAGGCAGATGACGGCGCCGCCGCGCCGCAGCCACTCGAATTCGCCGATCACCCGCAGACCACCGTCAGCCTCGGTTCCAGCGACCCGGAAAGCGGCTTCGCGAGTGTTGTCACCATCACCAGCACAGGCGCAGCAATCGACGGCGTCAGTCTCAGCTCATCCCAGTTCCACGATCTGCAGGAAGCTGTTCAGCCAGCGCAGATCCTTGGTAACAACGACTCCCCTGATCGCACATTCAGCATTGCGGTCTCCAGAATCGACACGCTGCTGCGGCAGCAGGACCAGTCACTGGAACAGACCAACTGGAAGCTGGCGGCTCAGACCGAGACAGCCACTGAGTCCAGAGTTGTGTTTGAATTCGATGCTCCGGATGGAACTGTCCGACTCCGGAAGACCTATTCCCTTCCACGCACGGAACTCACCGGAGCTGCACGGGAGGAAGCCTTCCGTGAACAGCCACATCTTTACACTCTGCAGCTAACCGTTGAGATTGAGAATCTCACCGACAGCCCACAGGTCGTTGACTACGAACTTCAGGGGCCGACCGGAATGCTGCTGGAGAACCGGGAACACACATTCAAGTATCGCGATATCCACGTTGAATTTGCCGGTGGCAAGGATGCTGTCACACTCAACATCGCAACATTGCAGGGATACTGCAATGACCTCGACCGGAAACTTGGCAGAAAGGCCGCTCCGAAGGAACTGATTGCGGGCCTGCGAGAAGACCAGGAGTGGGTCATCCCTCCACGTTATGCAGGAATCGACGTCCAGTTCTTCACCGCAATGATCGCTCCCTTGCTGCCGGACGGGAGCGATCCGGAAAAAGGTGCCGACTGGATCGAACGCACCTATCCAATACTGATCGGCGAAGACCTTCGCGAAGCTCCATTGTCATTTCCCGGCAGCATCATCAGGGGTATCGGAACCGCAATTGCCGGTCGCGAAATCGACCCCCGGTTTGCAGACCTGAGTTTTCGACTGGCTACTCACCCACTGGAACTTACCGCTGGAGGATCCATTTCACACAGCTATGCAATGTTTGTTGGTCCCAAACGACGTGAGCTTCTGGACCCGGAACCATTTGTTGCAGGGCAGGTACTGAACTATGGCATGTTTGGACCTGTGGCACGCATCATGCACAGCGTCCTGGACTTTTTCTACAGCAAACTGGGGCTGCCTTATGTTCTCTGCATTGTCTGCCTCACCGTACTCGTCCGCGGGATGATGTTTCCACTGTCCCGCAAGCAGGCCATCATGGCTGCTCGACAGAAGGAACTGCAGCCCCACCTGAAAGCACTCAAGGAAAAATACAAGGACGACCAGCAAAAGTTCGCCCGGGCCCAGATGGACCTCTGGAAAAAACATGGCATCAATCCGTTCGCAGGCTGCCTGCCCCTGTTCTTTCAGATGCCCATCTTCATCGGATTGTATACGGCGCTGAATTCCGCCGTTGATCTGCGGGGACAGTCATTCCTCTGGATCAGTAACCTGGCCGCTCCCGATGCCCTGGCTCAACTGCCATTTCGCCTGCCACTGGGACTTGGCCAGGACTTCAGCATTCTGCCACTCTGCACAGTTGCGCTGTTCCTGACTCAGCAGAAAATGTTCATGCCCCCGGCACAGGACGAACAGCAGGCTATGCAGTACAAAATGATGAACTACATGACCGGCATCATGGGGATCTTTTTCTGGCACCAGCCGGCCGGCCTCAGTGTGTATTTTATTGCCTCCAGTCTCTGGAGTATTACTGAACGCAAGCTGCTGGGAAGTTCCGTCAAATCCGTGCCGACCTCCGGTGTGGAAGTGATCATTCCGGATGATCCATCAACAGGAAGTGGAAAATCTCGTCGGTCCGGCAATCAGTCGGAAGCAGCGGAAGACAAGCCTCAGGGCTTCTGGGCCAGACTGATGGCACAAGCTGAAGAAGCTCAACGCAAAGCCGAAAGCGAACGACAGCAAAAAACAAAGAAGGATAAACGCAGATAACAGCACTGTGCAGCAGCGGTGAACAAGGATGGTCCAGATGAACGAACAATCCGGGCAGCAGATTGCGGTGCTGATTGTGGATCACGGGTCCCGTAAGTCAGAAAGCAACGAAATGCTGCTGCAGGCTGCGGCACGCTTTGCAACGCTGTCGCAGTACGCCATTGTGGAGCCGGCCCACATGGAACTGGCCAGTCCGTCCATTGCCGAAGCCTTTGCCCGTTGCATTGAACGGGGAGCCACAAAAGTTGTGGTCTTTCCGTGGTTCCTTGCCCC
>JALRDR010000217.1 GCA_023262145.1 Planctomycetaceae bacterium
CGGGACGCTGTCAAAAATCTGCTCGCCCGCACCTCCCCATGTGCCATCCCCGTTGAAGTCAATCCATGCGTCCAGAAACGCAGGCCCGCCCTGCACGTTGACGGTGAGCAGTGTTTCTGCCGCACCGGGCTGTAGTGCCGCAAAGACAACTCCATCTTCATCGGCACCATCGCCGAGGGCATCGGCTGCAGGTGTGCCATTCGATTCCTGATCACGCGCGGCTCCCAGCGTCGGCCCCTGAGCCGAGTGCATTGCACCACCTGCCGTGACCAGCGTGGGATAGGGGGCGGGAGCGTCTCCAAAATCGTCGGACAGATTGTGGTACCACGAAATGATACCGGTTTCAGCAGCGGCTGTGAACAGGTCCAGGTCACCATCACCGTCGATATCGGCGGGCAGCACGAATGATGCACCGGCGGCTGTGCTGGAGAGCATGAAGGTGCTGAAGCTCTGATTACCATCATTCAGCAGCAGACTGATTGTGTTGTCAGAGGCGGCAGCGAGATACACGTCCGGATCACCGTCACCGTCGGCGTCTGCGACAGAGATGCTGTTGATGCCGGCCGAGGTACTTACCAGTGTCGAGGAACTGAAATTCTGTGCACCGTCATTACGGTGCCACGTCAGCTGGCTGCTCCCCTGAGAGCCGCTGAGGATGTCCATATCGCCATCTCTGTCCAGATCGATGGCAAACAGGCTGCTGACACCGATCGTGCTGGTGCTGACGGAGTGGGTGACAAATGTGCGGGGCCCAACGGCTTCAAACCAGCGAACGGTATTGTCCAGCGCTGAACCACTGATGATGTCGAGGTCGCCATCCCCGTCGACATCTGCAGAGGTCACGCTCGACGCTCCAGCTGCAGTATTGCTGATGGAAATGCTCCGGAACGTCGCCCCACCATTGTTTTCGTAGAGGATTACCTGGTCTGAATCAGACACGCTGCCGAGCAGATCAATATCACCATCACCGTCAATATCGCAGACTGAAAGGTCTGTAACGCCCTGAGCCGTATCAGTGATGAGCACAGTTGTGAACTGCGCAAACCCGTCGTTCAGATGCAACGAAATTCTGCCGGCAGCAGGCGCTCCAGAAACCAGGTCGATGTCTCCGTCACCGTCAATATCTGAAGCCACAACTATCTGGATCCCGGTTCCGCTGCCCGGAATCAGAATCTGTCGGAAGTTTCCGTGGCCGACGTTGCGAAACCATGACAGCTCGCCGGCTGCAGCTGCTGCGGCAAACAGATCCAGATCACCATCACCATCCGCATCGGCGCTGGCCAGCGATCGGATTCCTGTTGCCCCTGCGGCGATCCGAGTCTCCGCAGCGAGTTCTGCGGAGGTGGCCTGAGGGGGCACGATGGTGACCTGATAGTCCTCCACTTCACCACCGACGGCAGCACCATAAACACCGGCATTCCCGTCCGTGCTGAGCCTCACTCGCGCATACGTTACTCCGGATATGGCAGTGGCAGGGATGTCAAACTGCAGCGTTGAAGTGCCGCTGCCGACGGGGACACGATCCAGTATCTGTTCTCCGGGGCCTCCCCATGTTCCGTCAGCGTTGAAATCGATCCAGGCATCCAGATAGCCCGTCCCACCCTGTACGGTCACCGTCAGCGTGGAATCAGCATGCCCGGCCTGCAGCGTGCCGAATGTAACTCCATCATCATTGCCGTCGCCGCTGGCGCTTGCTGAGTGGACACCGTCGAGATCAACATCACGTCCGCCACCCAGCGTCGGGCCCCATGCCGAATGCATAGCGCCACGCTCCGCGAACGTTGTGGGGTAAGGTGTCGGTGCGTCTCCGAAATCATCCTGCAGATTGCGAAAAAGACTGACGCTGCTGTTGCCGGAAGAAGTTGTCAGCAGATCAGCATCGCCGTCGTTGTCGATGTCCAGCAAGGTCAGGCTGCTGGTGCCTGAGAGCGCAGTTGTGACATTCTGCTTCGTGAATTGTTCGCTGCCGTTGTTCAGAAACAGCAGGACAATTTCCTGATTGATCGCATTGGACATGGCCGCAATATCGATGTCTCCGTCGCCATCAATGTCGGCCGCTACTGCCTCCCGCAGTCCATAATACTCATCGTTGATCAGACGCTGTGTGAAATTCTGGCTGCCATCATTTTCCAGCCAGACGAGACTTGCATCGAACGGCGATGCTGCCAGCAGGTCCAGATCGCCATCCTCGTCCAGGTCGACCGCCGAAACATGACTGATGCCTGTCAGGGAACTGCTGAGGACATGTGGCGGAAATGTCTGTTGCGGGTCGTTCTCGTACCATGTCAGCTGGTCGGTTAAGGAGTTTGCACTCAGAAAGTCCAGATCGCCGTCGTGATCAATGTCCACGGCGAAGATACTCTCTACTCCAGTTGCGGCAGTTGTCACCACACGAGCCGTAAAACTGCCCTTGCCGTCATTCTGCATCAGCACAATCCGGTTGCCACCTTTGTCGGCGATCAGCAGATCCTGATCTCCATCACCGTCCGGATCGACAGCGATCAGGTCAGAAATTCCACTGAGTGTGTTCACCGCATGGGGCAAAAAACTGCCGCCGGAAACCTGCTCATGCCAAAGCACGATTCCCGTCGTACCGGAACCTGAGATGATATCCTGATCTCCGTCACCATCGATGTCGGTCGCGATGACCGTCTCCACTCCTGAAACCGTTGCTGAGATCGTGAATCGGGTGAAGTACTCGGCGCCGTTGTTCTGCAGCCAGACGATGGAGTCGGTCTGCGGCTCGGCAGTAATCAGATCGATGTCGCCGTCGCCATCCAGATCCACAGCCGCCGCATCACGTACACCGGCTGCAGAACTGCTCAGCACCTCCGGGCCGCGAAAGTCACGCACGGTACTGCGTGGCGAATCAATGCTGACCAGAATATCTTCCACTTCACCACTGGTGGCATAGCCGACAAATCCCAGATTGCCGGATTCACTGAGACGCACTCTGGCCACGGTCTCGCCAGCCATGGCAGCAGCAGGAACGGGGAAGTACAGCGTGTTGTCACCTGGGGCAACATTGACACTCTTCAGAATCTGTTCCCCCGGCCCGCTCCACACTCCGTCTCTGTTGAAGTCAATCCAGGCGTCGATCCTGCCGCTGCCGCCGGTCACTGTGATGGTGACTGAAGCGTCACTCTGACCGGGTCTCATCGAGCCGAACAGCACACCATCGTCGTCCGCACCATCCGCATCAGCATTCGAAGAGTTGGTTCCGTCGGCTTCAGCATCTCGGGTGGCCCCCAGCATCAGCCGAAATGCCGAATGCATGGCCCCCGTGTCAGCCTGAGTTACCGGATACGGTTGCGGAGCATCTCCGAAATCCTCGAACATGTTGCGATACCAGCTGATCCGGTTGTCGCCTCCTGCTGCCCCGACGAGATCCAGATCGCCGTCTCCATCAACGTCGACGACCTGCACATCCCGCACCAGATTCAGTGCATCATCCAGTACCAGTAATGAAAAATTCTGAGCACCATCATTCAGAAAAACGGCAATCACATTGTTCTGTACTGCGCTGCTGGCTGAGATGATGTCGAGGTCACCGTCTCCGTCAATATCCGCTGCAGAAACTCGGTATGCACCCACTGCGGCATCTGTGACCTGATGCATGGCGAAGCTCTGCTGCCCGTCATTCTCATACCATGCGATCCGGTTGTCGATCAGAGACGCGCTGAGTATGTCCATGTCTCCATCGCCATCCAGGTCTGTGGCGAACACACTCTGAGCCCCCAGTGCGTCATTGGCAATCAGATGGCTGCTGAATCCTGCCGACTGACGGTTCTCATACCAGATCACAAAGTGGTCGAACGATGAGACTGCGAGGATGTCCAGGTCGCCGTCACTGTCCAGGTCTGTGGTGTACAGACTTTTGGGGCCATCCTGAATCATGCTGATGGTGCGTCTGGTGAATACCTGATTGCCGTCATTCTCCAGCAGCAGAATCTGGTCCTGAATCCATGATCCGACGACGAGATCCACATCGCCATCACCGTCCATGTCTCCGGCGTGCAGGCTCTGCGGTGAATTCACCTGCGACAGCTCGAACTCGGTGAACTGGGCGCTGCCGTCGTTGGAGTACCAGCGGACCATTCCGTCGGTGCTGGAGGTTGCGATGACGTCCTGGTCGCCATCGCCATCAAGGTCTGCAGCCAGCACCAGTTCGGCCCCGGCAGCATTGCTGCTGATGATGTGATCGCTGAACCGCTGGGAACCGTCATTCTCATGCCAGGCAATCGTACTGCTGGTGTTGGAGGCACTGACCAGATCCGTGTCGCC
>JALRDR010000255.1 GCA_023262145.1 Planctomycetaceae bacterium
ACATTTCTGCTGGAGCGTGGTGATTTTCTGTCACCTGATCGTGACCGTGGCCCACTGCAGCCGGGTGTCCCCGCCGCCATTTCCGCTGCTGACCAGATACCGACATTCAGTACCCGCATGGATCTCGCCAGGTGGCTGGTCAGTCCCCAGAATCCGCTCACCGCACGTGTCATCGCCAATCGAATCTGGGGGCAGTACTTCGGGCGCGGACTCGTGGAAACAGAAAACGACTTTGGCTTTCAGGGCAGCGTTCCGACCCATCCGGAACTCATCAACTGGCTGGCCGATCACTTCCGCAGCAACGGCTGGTCGCTCAGAAATCTGCACCGCACGATCCTGCTCTCCGCCACCTACCGGCAGGCCTCCACTCTGCAGGATACAACAGCGCTCGCCGAAGATCCGGAGAATTATCTGCTCAGCCGACAGGCTCGTTTTCGAGTGGAGGGTGAGATTGTGCGCGACCTCGCTTTGACCGCCAGCGGTCTGCTGAATGAACAGATCGGCGGGCCACCGATCCACCTGCCACAGCCGGAAGGCATCTACAACTTCACGCAGAACAAGAAGAACTGGCCGGTTGAGACCGGTCCGGATCGTTACCGTCGTACGATGTACGTCATGTTCTACCGTAGCGCCCCCTATCCGCTGCTTACCACCTTTGATTCGCCGGACTTCAGCACCGTCTGCACACGTCGCGAAAAATCCAACACGCCGCTGCAGTCGCTCACCATGGCGAACGACGAAGTATTCGTGGAGCTGGCTTATGGACTTGCCAGGCGAATTCTACAGCAGGAAGACCTGCAGACTGATGAGGCTCGCTGCCGCCACATGTTCCGGCTCTGCCTCACCCGCGAACCTGCCGCTGCCGAGCTGCAACTGCTGCTGGAACACCTCCAGCGGGCACAGCAGAGGTTTGAGCAGACCGAAGGGGATCTGAAGTCGTTCCTGCAGGAATCGCCTCCCGGAGTGGACCCGGCGATCCATGCGGCGTGGTTCAGCGTTGCCAGAGTACTCATTAATACAGATGAATTCGTCACCCGCGACTGACAGCGCGGCCAGCGGATCCCGGGCCTGCATCCGTCGTTCCCGCCCCCCCACCGTCATTCCCGCGAGAGCGGGCACGCTGCATTCTCGTCCTGGATCCTGAGCCGCAGGCAGGCTCCCGCCTGACAGTAGCCTCGACGCAGGCCGGACCAGGCGACAGCGCAGATCCGGCAGAGCGAACCTTGTGCGTATGACAGCGTTGTTCCGAGGCTGCCCTTGCCGACTCTGCGTCGCTGCCTTCCCTCGTCCGGCCGACAACAGAACACGCCATGCTCAAACGTGATTGAGCATGCATGTGGTCAGGCGTCAACATGGTCATCCGGCGTTGCCGTGGACCATAGGCACCGCTCCGGGGAACAAAAAAAGCCCGGCTTTCGAAAAAGCCGGGCTCTGTTGATCGGGCTCAGCCGGCGACCGAATTCGGTGCCGCCTGGGGGCCGGTTCAGTTGAGGATCTTGCTGGTGTCAGCAACGATCTTCGCGATCTGATCGGCGTTGAGTTCACCAGCTTCCAGAGCATGGTTCACTCGCACGTTGGAGTCGACCCACATCATCACGGTGACGTCAGCCTTCTCGTTGATCTTGTACTTGGTCGGACCAACCTTGTTTTCGTAGATCGTCAGCGGTGTGTGCTGAATCTTCTGCTGTTCCTTGACCGTCTTCAGAGCCGCTTCCTGCTGGTCCGGATCTTCAGACAGTACAGTTACGAAGGCAGCCATCTTGCTGGCGGAGTTCTTGCCGACAACCGCGTCGATTTCCTTGACCAGCTTTGTGGTGTTCTCGTTCATTTCACGAACGAAAATACTTACGACCGGGCGAGCACCATACTGACAGCGATAGCACAGCTTCTGGGATGCGTTTGGACCGGTAATGTCAGTTACATAGAACGCACCCGGATACTCATCCACCTGCAGGCCCGACTTCAGATCTGCAGCATTAACGGCCTGCATGCCTGCGGCAATCAGCCCGACCATGCACAGCGAAAAGAATTTCCTCATTCCATGTGACTCCCTGAAACGCTAAGAATCAAAACCTGCCTACCCAGACATTCGGGCACAGCAGCACCATAGTAAACATCCAGTCTCATCTCGGAAAGTACGGATTCCTGCCGACGAGGAGCTTTCTGCAGCTTTTTCCAGTCAACCCACCGGCGGACAAACCCTGCCGTGACGCGCGGACTTGCCCTTTTTCCTGTGCATACCCGGCTATTTCGCCAGCATACCGTCGTATCGACAACCGTGCCGAATGCACTGTCGAACATTTTCTTCGATGATCTGCACCTTCAGGACTGCGGCTGACCCGCTATTCTGCGAACAAGACGCAGCACATTTCCGGCGTCTTTTTCCGGGTCCACTGCCGGGATTCGTGAAACGACCCGGCCCTCACGATCGAAGACAAACGTCCACCTGCTGGCAGTCACGCCACGCTCGAGCGAGAGTGTGACGCCATTCAGTGTCCGCTCAATTGTATTCCCTTTTCGGAGCGGGACACCGAACAGTCGAGCGATTCTGCCGTCCTCATCGTGCAGCAGCGGAAACCGCAGGTCGTACTTGTCAGCAAACAACTGCTGTGCCGCAGCCTGGTCGCCGCTGATACCAACAACCTCAATCTCTGCTTCGGCAAACTCCCTGGAAAGATCCCGATAGACGCAGGCCTGATCGGTACAGCCGCTGGTGAACGCAGCCGGGAAGAAATAGACCACCAGGAAACGATTACCTGAATGCTCTGCAGACTTCCAGACTTCGCCAAGATGCGTTTCGCACTCAAACGAAGGCAGCCGATCTCCGCGTTTCAGCGGATTTGCAGGGGCAGCAGCTTTTGTTTCGGGCTCAGGATCCGTCGGTCCGCCCCTGGACTCTTCTGCCGCGCAGGGCAGCAGGAGTCCAGCAGCAAAAACCAATACAGCGATCGAACGCATTCCAAACTCCGCCAGCAGTTTCACAGGACGACTCTGATGGCTGTTCCGTCAACACAAACGCCGATCCCTCGAAGATTCCTGCAGGCAACCCGACCGCAGCTGCTTCCTGATCAGATGAAAATGCCGGAACTGACAGCGTCGCAGACTATGTCTGCAAGGGCCGAACAGGGCAGGATAGCGGTGGGAAATCAGCGTCGAAAGACGCCGGCAGGGACACTCACTGTACGGTGTTCAGATTGCAGGGTCAAACATGAACCGGCGGAATCCTGTGGGCGAAAATTCTGCGGCTGCACCGCCTGGCAGAGTTATTCCCGCGGAATGAACAGTCGGCGAATCGCGGTCAGCAACCCATCCGGTGTTCCGGCTCGAGCTTCATCCTTCAACGCCTCCAGCGGCGGATGCAGCAGCTTGTTGACAATTCGAGAAATCGTCGCCTCCACCGCCGCACGCTGCTCCTCATCCAGCTCCGGCATCTTGCGATACAGCCGGTCCAGCTCACTGCGACTGATGTCGCTCCAGTGCTCCCGCAGCCGATGAATCACGGGGCCCGTCGCACGGTGGTAAATCTCCTGCATGAATACCCGGGTCTGCGCGGAAATAATCGAGCGAGCCTTGTGAATCTCATTCTGGCGAGCACGACGATTTCGTTCACATGTCTCTTCGAGTGCATCGATGTCGTACAGGAATACGTTGTCGTCCAGCGTAGAAATCGCCGGATCGAAGTCTCGCGGTGCAGCCAGATCCAGAATGAACACGGGCTGGCGCGCAGAACGCTTCCGCGCCGCTCGAAATCGCTCCAGCGATATCAGCGTTTCCGATGCACCAGTTGTGCTCACGATCACATCAGCGTCACCAAGCAGTTCATCAAGCCTCGCAAAATCAACGGCCTCGCCGCCAGACCGGGACGCCAGTTCTTCGGCCCGGTCGTGACTGCGATTACACACCTGAATCTGCTGTACTCCCTCCGACTTCAGATAGGTCAGCGTTTCTTCAGCCATCTCGCCGGCACCAATGACCAGCACCCGCTTGTTGTCAAAGCGACTGAAAATACTTCTGGCAAAGTCTCCTACAGCCACACTGGCAATGGACACTCGGCCATCGGCCAGCGCTGTTTCTGTGCGCACCTGAGCACTCACGCGCAGAGCATGCTGAAAGAGCACGTTGGTGAGCGGTCCGCAGGCTGCGTTTTCCTGAGCAACCCGGTAGGCCTCCTTGACCTGATTCACGATCTGCGGCTCCCCCAGCACCATGCTGTCGATGCTGCAGGCAACCTCAAACAGATGCGTTACCGCGTCAACTCCCGAATGAGCCAGCAGACTGCTGGTGAATTCGTCGCTCGGCACTCGGTGGAAACGACTGAGAAATGACGTCACATCAGCCAGCTCAACCGCATCCTCGCCACGTTCATCAGCACAGTAAATCTCAACGCGATTGCAGGTCGACAGCAGAACCAGCTCGGACTGCGGATGACTGCTCCGCCAAAGGTTGTACGCATCGTTCAGCTTCTGTTCGCTGGAAAATGCCAGACGCTCCCGTAACTGAACACCAGCCTGATGATGATTGCAACTGACAACCAGGACGTTCATTGGCCAGCCCCCTCATTGCTCAGAGCTGCCGCCGCAGCGTTATCTGCGCTGTCGACTGAGGCCGGACCGTGAAGACCACCCGCAGCACTGCTGCGGCCGAGTGCCAATGGACCCAGCACCGTCACCAGCAGCAGCCCGCCACTCAACAGGGAAAGCACCGCCAGTGAACGCCCGGTTCGATTACCGGATTTCAGCGTTCGCCACATCACACCCATCATCGCCAGCCATGCGATCCCCGTTGTAAGAACCGTGGGATCTGACCACGGAATCGCAGCCGGTCCGGATTCACCGCTGCGACGAAAGATGAGCAGAAAGCCGGTTGCCAGACCAGCCGTCAGACACGGCGCAGCCACCAGCACCAGCCAGCGATTTACCCTGACCAGTGTTTCCAGGCTTGGCAGCGAGAGCCGCATCAGCCAGCCGGATCGCCTTTTCAGTCTGTTGTGGTGCAGCAGATACATCAGCCCGGTCAGAGCCACACCGGCGACGGCTGCCATGCCAAGCACCAGAGAAGCAGCGTGAACCATTCCCCAGCGTCGAGCCGAATCGGCACGCAGCGTGCCCGAACCTTCGGAGCTGACAAACATGGCGTAGATCACCAGAGCGACGATTGTCGGGAGCAGAAACAGGGCCTGAGCGTGCCGGCTGCGCCATAGCAGCAGGAGCAAAAACAGCAGACTGCCCAACCATGCCAGAACCAGCAGCCAGTCCTGCTGACTGGAGAGCAGCGGGGGCAGATCCCGCACTCGACTGCGCGTGATCAGGAATGCCGAATGAGCGACGAAGCCCGCGATGGTGAAGCCCAGCATGAGCGCACGTGCGGCCGCCCCACGACCTCGCAGCAGCTGCCATAACTCACAGCCGAGCGAAACGAGGTAGCTGAACAGAAAACAGTAGATCTGAACGGAAGTAAGAAAACGCAAGTCTGTTTCCTTCACGCCCACCGGAGCAGCACCGCAACCCGAACACCCGCCGGGAACTGCTGCCGTCAAACCTAGATTTCTTTCGCCATCTCGGCCAATACCTGACGAACGACTCCCAGCGCTTCGTCCAAATCTTCACGCGTAACATTCAAAGCCGGCAACAGCCTCACA
>JALRDR010000298.1 GCA_023262145.1 Planctomycetaceae bacterium
ATGGTATCATGGGGCTCGGAGGCAACGTGTGGGAGTGGGAAGAGACGGGGTTTTCTTTGGACAACAGTTCAGGTTCGTCGGCTCGCGGGGTCCGCGGCGGCGGCTGGGACAACGACTTCGTCGTCTTGTCGTCGTCGTTCCGGGACAGCAGCAGCCCCGCGGACGAGCTCATCAGGGTTGGTTTCCGTGTCGCAAGTGTCACCCCCGTGATATTGTCAGGGGCGGCAGTGCCGGAGCCGGGCAGCATGGCGTTCCTGCTTGCTGGAGCGTTGGTGTTTGGTTAACGCCGGCTGCGGAAATCACGCTTTGCCCTTTTGCTCTTTTACCCTTTCACGGCGCCGCCGCAGGAGGCGCTGTGAGTTGGTGCGAAATCCACCTCACGGAAACGGAGCATCAGCCGGGGCGCAGTCGTCACTGCCGCTTTTTCCTCGGCGTTCTTTGGTCGTGTCTGCTCCGCCTTCGGGAGCATATCCCGCTTTTGATCAGACGTACGGCCGAGGGATGGCTTTCCACGACTTGTACCGCCCATCATCCACGGAGCGACGGACGTACTGTTCGACAAGTTTGAGAATGACCGGATCGTGTATCAACTGGCGACACTGATTGAGCAGGGCCTCGTGGAATCTGCTGAACCGGTTGCTCACGCACCGCGGCTGATATTTCATAGCGGAATCAGGCTTCAATATCCTGTTCGCTTTGGTTAGGGTTTTGAGCGAAACAGCAGAGTACCGGACTTCCGACTTCCCGGATTCGGACTCTGTGTGTGGGGTTTCGCGGTGGGAAATCACGATCAAGCGAGATCCGGGAAAGCTCAACGCAAAATGCCAGAACACATTCGTGCAGCACACAACAGTCGGCTCAACGAGGTACGAAAGCGACCGTTGATAAACGGCGTGCGAACTGACAGGAGCGGCGTCTGATGTCCTTGCGAGTAGTTGGCGGTGTATTGCTGAGCACAGTATTCGTCTGCGTGAACAGCGGTGGCCAGGATGCAGCTACTGGCGTGGGGTCAGGCGAGTCCGTGAGTGGCGAGGACGTTGAATTCTTTGAACAGCAGATTGCTCCGATCCTCCAGCGTCGCTGTTATGAATGTCACAGTCACGAATCCGGCAAGGCCAGGGGTGGCCTGGTGCTCGACTCACGTTCGGGCTGGGAACAGGGTGGCGGAAGTGGTCCGGCGATTATTCCCGGTAAACCGGACGACAGTCTGCTCATTCAGTCTGTGCGCTACGACGTCTACGAAATGCCACCGAATGAGAAGCTACCCGCTCACGAAATTGCCTTGCTGGAGCGTTGGGTGCTTCAGGGAGCCGCGGATCCTCGGAAGTCACAGGCTACAGCGATCCCTGCTGAAAAGCTCTGGGCTTTGCAGCCGATTACTGTGCCGGAAATCCCGGCGGTCAAGCGAGCTGACTGGGTGCTTGATCCGCTGGACGCGTTCCTGCTGGCGAATCTGGAACAGCATGGACTTGAACCGGCTGCGGATGCTGATTGTCACACATTGCTTCGACGCGTCACCTTTGATCTGACCGGACTACCGCCGACGCTGGCTGAGATTCGTGCCTTTGCGGCTGATGAGTCCGCTGATGCTTTCGAGAAGGTGGTGGATCGTCTGCTGGCATCACCCGGATTCGGCGACCACTGGGGGAGGCACTGGTTTGATCTGTCATGTTATGCCGATCTGGCGGATATCCAGGGAAACGTGCTGATTCGCGACGCATGGCGTTACCGTGATTACGTGATTGACGCATTCAATGAGGATCGCCCGCTGGATCAGATGATTCTGGAGCAGCTGGCGGGTGATCTGTTGCCGTACGAATCGACTGAGCAGCAACGCCGGCAGATCATTGCCACGGGGTTTCTGGCGATTGGTCCGTGGACGCTGCAGAACTACATCAAGCCGCAGCTGGAGGCTGATGTTGTGGATCATCAGATTGACCGCATTGGTCGCATTTTTCTGGGGCAGACATTGTCCTGTGCGCGGTGTCATGATCACAAGTTTGATCCGATTCCCACAGCCGACTACTACGCACTGGCGGGGATCTTTCACAGTACTCTGACGACCAGTTATGACGGACCGGGCGTCTGGAGTGTGATTCATGCAACCGGCTTACCGCAGCAGCCGCGTACGGAAGCCGAGCGGCAGGAGGAGCAGCAGTTGCTGGAGGGCCTGCAGCGAGAGCAGCAGACCCTGCAGACGCAGCTGACAGAATTGCTGCTGCAGCTTCCGGAGGGAACCGATGCAAATCGTCTGACCGGGCCGCAGATTGCTGCGAATGGGGCGGGTCAGGTCTATGAGTTGAGTCTGCTGGCTGGTCCGAGTGTCTGGGCCGGGGCAGGGCAGGCGACGGTTGCTGCTGACGGCCTGCGGATTGATCTGCTGCGAGCTGATGGCAGCGTGCTACGAACATTTCTGCATCAACCGGGTGCGTGGAGCGGGACTGCCGAGGCCCAGCAGTTGCAAGCGATCAGATTTGCATATACGGGCGACGGCAGTGGTGCGGTTCGCGTGAGGGTCACCAGTGCGAGGCCGGGCAACGGTCGATTCGGAGGAGCCATCGACGAGATTCGCATCCGTAGCGGTGCAGAGGTGCTGTTTGCGGAGGACTTCGATCAGCTGCAGCCGGGGGCCATTCGGGGGATGCAGGCGGCAACCGGTCTGCCGCTTCTGGCGCAGGCCGTGGTACCTGGCTGGGACGGTGCGGGCATTAATCATACTCATGCGGTGGAGTATCAGCCGGGCAACTATGCGGTGCAGTTGCCACAGGTCGATGCGATCGACACCGAGGCGGCGCAGCGACATCATCACGCACTGGCGCAGGTAGTCGGGGCGCCCGACTGCCTCCCACTGGTCGGGACCTTGTCGCGTGAGACCACCCTTGGTGGCGATGATGACGCCGCCGTAAGGGTCGGCGGCGTTGCCCGTGTGGAGCGCTTCGCGCAGGAGGTCCTCGCTGACGAACGGCCCATAGGAATCGGCCGTGTCGATGAAGTCCACGCCCATGTCGACGGCATCACGGATGACGCGGATGGCGGTGTCGTGGTCGGGCGGGTCACCCCAGATCCCTGCACCGGTGATCCGCATGGCGCCGAAGCCGAGACGGTAGACCGTCATCGGGTCCGTCGTGCCGAGGGTGAACTGGCCGGATGCATGTGCGGGCTTGGTCATGGCCCCATCTCACCATCTCGCCGTGGATCACGCGAGGTCCCGGTCGACTGCGGCAGGATGGCGCCCGTGATCGATTGGGGCCTCGTCTCGTGCGGGTTGCGCGGTCACATCACCTACCGCCCCGACGAGGCCGAGTACGCCGATCGCTTGCGGGCTACGGCCGCTGCTGGCGAGGTGTGGCGGTGCCTGCGGTGCGGCGACTACGTCCCCGGTGACCCGGCGGGCTCAGGCCCAGCTGACCTCGCGCCAACACCGACGCGGGGTAGGGCATTGCGTCAGCTGATCATCTTGCGCCTGCTCGCCGTACTGCGCGGGGTTGAGGGTTCGCTATGGCTGATCGTGGGTATTACCGCGATCGTCGTGCGTGCGCGGGTTCCGGAATTTCTGGCGGCCCTCAAGCAGGCCTTCCCCGCGTTAGAGCCAGCGACCCAGACCATCGGCTGGAACATCGAGCGCTCCTGGCTCGCCCGATCGGTCGACCGCTGGGGGGAGGTCAGCCCCGACACCATTGCTCTCTTCGGACTCGCCATCGCGACGTTGGGTGCGGTG
>JALRDR010000312.1 GCA_023262145.1 Planctomycetaceae bacterium
CACGTGGGGGCAGGCATTCGAACAAAGTGGTTCTGAGCCGGCGGAAGTCGTGCAGTTGCCGCGTGCCGGCGATGCAATACCGGCGGCGTTGACGCGGCGCGCTGAGCAGGTCTGGAGCTGGACACCGCAAGGGCTGGTGAGTGATCTGGCAGCCGTCAGTTCTGCGTCGCGGGGGCCGCATTTTCGCGGTGCACTGCATTCACCGGAGTGGACGCTCGATCAGCCGGAAGTGCTCATCCTGGCCGCCGGACAGAACGCTCGAGTGCGGCTGGTGATCGACGGATATGTGATGAATGAGTTTTCCGAACTGCTGTTCAGCGGGATTCGGCAGAACATCAATACTGAAGGGAAGTTTCAGTGGATTCGTCTGGGAGGTGACTTGCGGCGTTATCCGGGGCATCGCTGCCATCTGGAATTTCTGGACGACGGCGATGGCTGGTTTGCGGTGCGGGAGGTACGTCTGATTCCCGGGGGCGGGGCTGATGTGCCGACGGAGGTTTCAGCAGCGTCTGCAGCGGTCACGGAACTGCAGAATCGCGAGGCAGCGATCAGGGACTGGTCGGAGCAGGTGCAGCAGGATCCGCAGTGGCCTGCATTTGCACTGCAGCTGGGTCTGGCCGGGCAACAGCAGCAGTCGGCGGAAGCGGCGAGGGAAGCCTGGATGAAGCTGGCAGCAGAACCGCTGGGTGGAGATCCGGTACTGGTGATGTGCGATGGGACCGGAGAGGAAGAGCGGATCTTCATTCGGGGAAATCATCGCAATCCGGGGGAGGTTGCGCATCGGCATCTGCTGACTGCGCTGGATGACGGGCGGCAGCTGAATGAGACGTCGACCAGTGGTCGGCTGGAACTGGCGGAGCGTGTACTGGACGCGGGTAATCCATTTCCGGCGCGGGTGGTGGTGAATCGGGTGTGGATGCGATTGTTTGGTCGAGGGATTGTGGCGTCGCCGGACAACTTTGGTGTGCTCGGGGAAGCTCCTACGCACCCGGAATTGCTGGATTTCATGGCTGGTGAGTTTCGTGAGGATGGCTGGTCACTCAAGCGGCTGATTCGACGAATGTTGCTGAGTCGGACGTACGCCATGAGCAGCGAGGCGGATGCTGGCGTGGCCGGGCAGGACGCTGATAATCGGCTTTTGCACCGAGCGCGGGTGCGGCGGCTGGAAGGGGAAGCGTTGCGCGATGCGATGCTGACGATTTCCGGGCGGCTGGATCGCACCGCGTTCGGTCCACCGGTGCCGGTTCATCTGACCGAGTTCATGCAGGGCCGCGGACGTCCGGGGAATTCTGGTCCGGTGGATGGAGCGGGACGGCGCAGTATTTATCTGGGTGTGAACCGCAATTTCCTGAACCCGTTTATGCTTACCTTCGACATGCCGCAGCCGGCATCTGCAGTTGTCAGACGCAGTCAGTCGAACGTTCCGGCGCAGGCCCTCATTCTGCTCAACAATGAATTCGTTCACGAACAGGCGAAAGTCTGGGCGGAGGAGCTGCTGCGTCAGACCCAGACTGCGGATGACTTGATTGACAGAGCATGGCGGCAGGCTTTTTGTCGCCTGCCGGAGTCAGGGGAACGAGAAGCAGTGAGAGCCTATGCTGCGGCGTTGCCGGCAGCGGGAGCCGAGGGCGCTGACAAGGCGTTGCGGGATCCTGCTGGCGTGGCGGATATCTGCCACGCGTTGCTGAACAAGAAGGAATTGCTCTTTCTGGATTAGTCCCTGCCACAGCTGCGGAACAATGCAGGCAGGCTACAGCCGTGATCACACCGGCGCGACACTGACTGCGTGTGGAATCCCGCCGCAGGCGATGAGCGGAACGCAATCTGCGCCGGCCTGCATCTGGCGGAGTGGACGCCAGGTGGTCTGGCCATCGTCATGTGGCCCCGCTGGCGAATGAGCACGGCTAATGGCAGTCCGGCATCCGGCAATCCGGCATCCGGCATCCGGCAATCCGGCATCC
>JALRDR010000389.1 GCA_023262145.1 Planctomycetaceae bacterium
GTTGTATCCGAATTCATGAACTGATTGTTGTTTGCAGCGCGGTGAGGAAGGGGGGATAACTGCGGGCGGATCATGCAGTTGCAGGTTCAGGGCTATTGCCGTCATGTCCGTCCTGCTCTGAAGAAGTCAGGCCAGAATTTCGTGGACCACCTCACCGTGGACATCAGTCAGCCGGAAGTCCCGCCCCTGGAAACGGTACGTCAATTGTTTGTGATGCAGGCCCAGCAGATGCAGGATTGTTGCATGCAGGTCGTGTACATGAACATGTCCCTCAACGGGGCCAAAGCCGAGTTCATCGGTACCGCCGTGAATGTGACCGGAACGGACGCCTCCTCCTGCCATCCACATGGTAAATGCATCGACATGGTGATCGCGACCGGTGGTCTCGCGTGGCTCGCCCATAGGTGTACGACCGAATTCTCCGCCCCAGATGACCAGAGTGTCTTCGAGCAGTCCGCGTTGCTTCAGGTCAAGCACCAGTGCAGCACTGGCCTGATCTGTTTCAAGGCAAACCTGATCGAGTGCTCCGTCAAGATCAGCACCCTTGCCGCCGTGGTGGTCCCAGTCTGTGTGGTACAGCTGCACGAATCTTACGCCGCGTTCAATCATCCGTCGTGCCAGCAGGCAGTTTGCAGCGAAAGATGGTTTTCCCGCTTCTGCCCCATAGAGATCCAGCGTACTCTGAGATTCTTCTTCCAGCCGGGTCAGTTCCGGAGCAGCGGACTGCATCGCAAAGGCGGTTTCATAGGCCCGGATTCTGGTCATAATCTCCGGGTCTCGGACATTGTCCATGCGGATGGAATTCAGTTGGGAGACGGTGCTGGTGAAGTCTTCCTGTGCCGATTGCGTGATGCCTGGCGGACTGTCGAGATTCAGAATCGGAGTACCACGGCTGCGGAAGGGGACTCCCTGGTGAGACGTGGGCAGAAATCCACTCGACCACAGAGTGTTTCCCGCGCGAGGACCACGGGGACCTGACTGGAGCACGACAAATCCGGGGAGATTGCGTGACTCGCTTCCCAGTCCCCATGTCACCCAGGAACCCAGACTGGGACGTCCGGGCGCCTGAAAACCACAGTTCATGAACAGCTTGGCAGGGCCATGATTGAAGACGTTGGTGGACACTGCCCGCAGCCAGCAGACGTCATCAACAATCTGACGATGGAAGGGAATCGTGTCGCTCAGGTCCATTCCACAGTCGCCCCAGCGGGAGAATCTGCGGTTGGAACCCAGCAGCGATGCGGTTGCCGGCAGGAAGGCAAAACGACGGCCAGCAGTAATCTCCGCCGGAGGCTGCTGGCCGTGAAATTCGCGGAGCACAGGTTTTGGTGAGAAGAGTTCCAGCTGGCTGGGACCGCCGGCCATGAACATGTAGATGACCCGCTTCGCCGTCGGCAGGAAGTGGGCTGGTGCGGTTGTCGCTGCATGATCCTGGGCCGAAAGGTCGTCGGAAAACATGCCTGACAGAGCCAGACTGCCGAATGACAGACCGGACTGCTGCAGAAAGTGCCTTCTTGCTGCAGTTCTGGCGGTTGATTCCTGAGGCTGGTTCAGCATCTGATGATCCCTTGCCACCTGGGTGGAAGCGTGTGGGGAGGTTGTTCGTTGCGTTGGTGTGATGGACAGTGGTGAGTAAGCCTGCGGCTTGCCGGAGCAGTCATGCAGACGGCAGTTATACAGGTATGCAGGAGTTGCACAGGACTCAGACAGGCAATCGTCACGATGGCTGCACCACGATGATGCTGTTTCTGAATCGGGCTCCTGGACAGCTCTGCCAGTTCACCATTCTGACACCGAAAGTACTCGACCGGAACCTCCTTTTCCAGGCAGAACCGAAATCTCCACGTCAGACTCCTGACTAATCGAAAAACCGTGCTGCAGGGATCCCTGTTTTCCGCTGTGACGGCGAGGATGCTATCCTGCCTGAAAATGTCTCAGGTCCTCTCAATGAGGTAGCAGATGTGGTGAGTGAGCAGATGACTGAACCGACTCCGGAAGAACTGACCATACAGCTTCAGGAGCAGATGCAGAAATGGTGGGGCTATGCAGAGTTTCGCAGTCTGCAGGCAGATTCCATGCTGCGAGTAATGCAGAGCAAGGATTCGCTCACCGTACTCCCAACCGGCGGTGGCAAATCACTTTGTTACCAGGTTCCGGCTGTTGCCCGTGCTGGTCTGGCAGTGGTGGTATCTCCATTGATTTCGCTGATGAAGGATCAGGTGGATTCGCTGCGTAGTCTGGGTGTGATTGCCGGCTGTATTAACAGCTCCCAGGAGTACGAGGAAAAGCGAGAAGTCACGCAGCAGATTCGATCGGGCCGATTGAAGCTCCTGTATATTTCCCCGGAGCGACTTGTTCAGCCACGCACGCTGGAGTTCTTGCAGCAGCAGCAGGTGTCCTTTGTGGCTGTGGACGAAGCGCACTGTATCAGCCAGTGGGGGCATCAGTTTCGTCCGGAATATCGACAGCTGAGCACACTGCGGGAGCATCTTCCGGACATTTCCGTGCATGCCTACACGGCGACGGCGACAGAGCAGGTCCGGGAGGACATCGTGACACAACTGGGCCTCCGTGAGGCCGCAATTCTGGTAGGGCCGTTTGACCGCCCAAATTTGCTGTACCGAGTTGAGCGTCGGGCAGAGGCGATCGAGCAGATTCGCAGCGTGCTCGCACGACATCGTGACGAATCCGGCATTATCTACTGCATCAGTCGAAAGAACGTGGAAGCCATCAGCCAGAAGCTGAATCATCTTGGTCACCGCACACGACCGTATCACGCAGGCCTTTCAGACGAACAGCGGAGGCAGACGCAGGAGGACTTTGCCGAGGAACGCGTGCCAATCATTGTGGCGACGGTGGCATTCGGGATGGGAATCGACAAAAGCAACGTGCGGTTCGTGATTCACGCCGGTATGCCCGGTTCGCTGGAGAATTACCAGCAGGAGAGTGGACGTGCAGGAAGGGACGGGCTGGATGCAGAATGCACCCTGCTGTATTCACCCGGGGATGCTGAGACCTGGAGATTTCTTACACAGGACCCTGACTACCCGGAGGTCAGTGCAGCCGCGGAGCAAAGTCTGCGGGCGATGCAGCGCTACTGCACTGCCGTGCGGTGCCGACACGCTCAGCTGGTGGAGCATTTTGGCCAGCAACTGGAGGGGGCCGAATGCAGCTCCTGTGATATCTGCCTGCGGGAAGTTGAAGAGCTGGACGATTCCGTAATTGTGGCGCAGAAAATCCTTTCCAGTGTGGTGCGTCAGGGACAGCGATTTGGTGTTGCGTATACGGCCCAGGTTCTGCGTGGTTCAGGTGGCAAGCGAATTCTGGAAAACAGGCATCATGAACTAAGCACCTGGGGACTGCTCAGACAGGAGCCTGAAACAGATGTACGCAACTGGATCGAGCAACTGATTACTCAGAAAATGCTCCGTCAGACCGGGGAGTATCGTTGCCTCGAACTGACTCAGGATGGCTGGCAATTGCTGCGGGAGGGAGGCGCAGTCACACTCATGCGCGAACGGCGACAGCAGGCAGCGGAAGAGCATACCACGCGTCAGTGGGACGGGATTGATCGCGATCTGTTCAATGAGCTGCGGGGGCTGCGTTCGCGGCTGGCAGCACAACGAAACCTGCCGCCCTACGTCATCTTCAGCGACGCCACGCTTCGCGCGGTTGCTCAGCAGCGTCCGACTACCCCGGAGCAGCTGCGCGGAATCACGGGGATTGGAGAGAAGAAGCTGGAGCAGTTTGGCGCCGCGCTGCTGTACGAGGTGGATCGCTGGAACCGCCAGATCCGACCGGACTGAAAGGGCAGCTGTTGTTCGAGGTGTGACCGTCAGGCTGTGCTGATCCCGCGTGTTTACGTGCAGATCGGTGCGATGACATTCCCGTGCACGTCAGTCAGCCGGAAATCGCGGCCGGCATACCGGAATGTCAGCTGCCGGTGATCAAATCCAAGGCAATGCAGAATGGTCGCATGCAGGTCATGCACACTCACCGGATTCTCCGCTGCACGAAATCCAAGTTCGTCAGTCGCTCCATAAACGCTCCCGCCACGAATCCCTGCGCCCGCCAGCCAGACTGTAAAGCCCCAGTGGTTGTGGTCGCGTCCGGACTGTGGGCGTCCATCAGCAGCCAGCTCCACTGTTGGTGTTCGCCCGAATTCTCCACCCCAGATAATCAGAGTCTCCTCCAGCAGCCCCCGTTGCTCCAGGTCGGTCAATAGTGCTGCGATTGGCTGGTCAATCTGCTGAGCGAGGTTTCTGTGAGCAGACTCAATGTTGGCATGGTTATCCCATGGCTGACCGGCGCCGTGCCAGAGCTGGACGTAGCGTACACCGCGTTCAATCAGCCGGCGAGCAATCAGAGTCTGGCGAGCGTGTACGCCGTCTCCGTAAAGCTGTTGAATGTGAGCTGGTTCGTGGCTCAGATCAAACGCCTCGTCTGCATCGCGCTGCATGCGGAATGCCAGCTCGAAGGATCTGATTCGTGCTTCCAGTCGATCGTCACTGCGTGATTCCCGATGGCTCAAATTCAGCTGCCGGAGCAGCGCCAGCTGGCGGCGCTGGTCTGCTGTGGAAATCTGCGGGTGATTGATATTCTCAATCAGTCTGCTGACTTCCTTGTGCTGACTGTCAATCCATGTGCCCTGACAGTTGCCCGGCAGGAAACCGGCCTGCCAGTTCTCGGAATCCTTGATTGGAAGTCCCCCGGGGCACATGGCCACGAAACCGGGCAGATTCTGATTCTCACTTCCGAGCCCGTAAAGGGTCCAGGCTCCGACGCTGGGCCGGGACTGCACAGAGTCACCGCAGTTCATCAGCATCAGCGATGGCTCGTGGTTGGGCACTTCTGCATACATGCTGCGGACCACCGCCAGCTTGTCTGCATGTTCGGCGGTGCGACTGAAGAGTTCGCTTACCAGCAGCCCGGATTCGCCATAGTTGCGGAAGCGAAATGGCGAGGGCAGCGCGGCGCCCGTCTTGCGTTCCGTGAGCAGATTTGGGGGCAGTGTCTTTCCCACCAGCTGTGATAATGCGGGCTTGTGGTCAAAAGTATCAACGTGTGAGGGGCCACCATTCAGAAAGAAATGGATGACATGTCTGGCCTTCCCCGGGAAATGTCTGTTCGCCGGCCCGGGAGCCATCCGAGATTCCTCCGCCAGCAGAGAGCTGAGGCCAAGAGCTCCCAGCCCCATCCCTGACTGTTGCAGGAACCTGCGTCGTTCAATGCAGGAGATTGGTTGATTCATCGCAAAAGTCCGCTGATGGCAATGACCATTCGGGCATGTTGGGGAATTCCTGCAACCCAGTGTAGCCACCGGAATGCTCAACCAGCAACGGAGAGGCGGCAAGCCGGCCCCGCAGGCTTGAAGTTGAATTCTCTTCCCGGTAGCCGGCCGAATTGCAGGATCTGGCGCTCGCAGACCTGGCAACTGCGAGCAGCCTGCAGTCGTTGCACTGGACCAAAGGCGAAGACTCGCGACCAATCACCGTGCAATTACAGGTAAATAAAGTCTTCAGTGTTGCAATTTGTCCGAAAAATCCGATTACACTGCTGCTGCAAACCGACTGCGTGTTCATTACAATGTGGAAACGGCAGAGATGGGCCCTGGTAGCTCACGCTGGACGATCACGAATGGGCAGAATTCGTGCTTGGAAAAGTCGTAAATCAGCGTTGAATTACGGGCATATTCTTTGTTTTGCGGGACATCTGGTGCAGCCTTGATCGGAGCGACTCTGATCGGAGCGACTCTGATCGGAGCGGTCAGGCCGGCTGTCTTGGCAAGGGAGACGTTTGCCAGGCTTCCGGCTCCAGTCAGGCCCAGAATCGAGTAAAGCGGGCTTGGGGGAGTTGCCTGCAATTTTTGCAGATGATCCCTTCAATTTCTGGATTTCATTGGCTGAGGTTGATCCTGTAGCAGATAACAGAAGAGATTGGGGCAGGGTCCGCTGGGCAGACGTTTTTCAGTATTCTGAGTAGGTTTTGAATTATGTTAGCTGCTGACCTCAGAGTCATGAGTGGATCGCACTCCGGTGATGTGATCTCACTGCAAAGGAAAAAATTCCTGATCGGACGCGAGCAGGATTGCCATCTGCGTCCGAACAGTGAGATGGTCAGTCGTCATCACTGTGCATTTTCCATCGACGATTTCTCGGTACGGTTACGGGATCTCGGCAGTACGAACGGTACTCTGGTTAACGGGAATCGCATTCGCAGCGAGGTATTGCTTGAAGACGGTGATCGGATTGTGATTGGCAATCTCGAATTCGTAATTGAGATCTCAGGCAAGCAACGTCCAGTTGAGGACAGCGTAGCGGGGAACTCCACTGAAGTACTGTCGGTCCAGGAGACTCAAGCGACCGAACCCATTCCGGCAGTGCCGCTGCAGCCCGTGACGCAGCAAATTCCGTCGATGCCCTCTGGTACTGATACTGTTGTGCTTCCGCTGCAGGGCATGATGCCGCCGGGGCAGCCGTATCCCCAGATGATGCCACAGATGGGTTTTCCGGGGGTTCCAGGGTTCAATGCGGGAATGATGTCGGGTTACGGACAGATGTTTCCCGGCATGATGTACCCTCCATTTGGCACAGGCATGCCAGGCATGCAAATGGCGATGCCGGAGGCAGCGGCCGGGGCGGATCCAGCTCCAGTTGGGAAGCCACAGCTTGAGGTTTCGTTGCCGGATCCAAGCGAGACCGGCGCAGTAGACGTCTCTGCTGAGACGAAGGGCAGTTCCGGTGCCAACAAGTCAGACACGACCAAGCCGACTGGAGCAGCCAACGATATTATTCGGCAATACATGGGGCGGCGTCCTCCGGGTGCCTGAAGTGCCATCGTTGCGAGATTCGCGAAATTCGCTAAAAAACGAGTGGCAGATTCTGTCAACAGTGGGTTTTGCGGGACCCACAGAAAGTCTGTTGGAACTCGTCAGCAAGGGGAACATGAGCGATGGCGGATCAGTCGGACATCCAGCGGCGATACCGTGAATTTCTGGACTTGATGCCGTTGACCCTGGCGCTAGCCGGTCTTCCGCCAAGTGATCCCGGGAAGTACTACACTGCTGAGCAGATTGAGTCTCGGGCCTACACGATCCGCCATGCCTGGAAGATGTCCCGACAGGTCGTCAGGGAATGTGTGACTGGCGGTGGGAATTCAGCGGGTGAGAGCTAGCGCTTCCCTGTTTGCCGGTCCACCTGACTCGCACCCTCATTTCAGAAGCGACGAAGATTGAGGCTGTGTTCTTGTTGCTCGCACTGCCTCGGTTGCTTGACATTTAGGTGTTGTGCGACTACCGTTTTGTCGATGAGTCGTAGATCGTGTGGCTGGTGTATGCGCGTTGCTGCTGTTGCCGGCCTTGCAATCGGGACAAAATCAGTTCCTGTCTGTGAGGACTCTGCGAATCCTGGTTTATCTGGGGGGCAGTGTTCCCGCATTCTTCGGATAATGGGCAGGCGGTAATAGCATACGTAAGTGCAGCGATTTCACTCTTTCGAACTCGCAGTTGAGGGCGATTCGGTGAAGCAATCGCTTTTGGTGGCAGGATGGACAGGGTCAGGTCAGAGCTTGTGATCAAGCGATGGCTGGATACCCTGTTTCGGTCACCGGCGGTTGTAGCTGGTGGTTTTCGTGCTTGAGGGATCTGAAATGGGCAAGATGTAGGTCTTACTCCATTTCTCCGCTCGGATTCGGCAGTGCCGGCATCTCCCTGAACGGGCAGTTGCAGGTTGCTCGGGGGTCCTGTGCGGCCTGGTCTCGGCAGAATTTGTCTGTCGGGGTGCGAAAAGTGGGACTTGATCCCGCTTTTTTTTTTACATTTGGGTACAGCAGACGCACTCACATGAACGGTACTGAGATTCTTCGAATTGTCGAAGTCATCCGTCTGGATAAGGCGATTGACGCCGACGTCGTCTTTGAGGGGATCGAGCAGGCAATTCTGTCAGCTGCCCGTAAGCACTTCTCGGAAGAAGAGCAACTCGAAGTTCGTATTGATCGCGAAACGGGTGAGCCTTCGCTGATCTGCGAAGGCCGTGCGCTTGAGCCGGAACTGCTCGGCGATCTGCTCGGGCGCATCTCCGCCCAGACTGCCAAGCAGGTCATGATTCAGAAGATTCGTGAAGCCGAGAGAGACTCGTTGTATGATGAGTATCTGGATCTCCGCAGTCAGCTGATCTCCGGACAGGTCACTCGAGTTGACCGTGGCACGGTAATTGTCAAACTCGACAAGACTGAAGCGATCCTGCCCCGCAGTGAGCAGATTCGGAAAGAGTCCTTTCGGACTGGTGATCGGCTGCGAGCGATTGTGCTGGATGTCCGCAAGTCCGGGTCGCGTGTCAGAGTGATCCTCAGCCGAACTCACCCGGATTTCGTCCGGCGTTTGTTTGAGGTCGAGATTCCTGAGGTTAACGATCGCGTTATTGAGGTGCGTTCGATCGCCCGTGAGGGCGGAAATCGCTCCAAAGTGGCAGTTTCCTGTTCTGATTCCTCGATCGACAGCGTTGGTGCCTGCGTGGGTGTTCGCGGTTCGCGAATCCGCGGCATCGTTGAGGAGCTTGCAGGTGAACGTATCGACATTGTCCGCTGGAACGATTCACTGACCGTACTGGTCCCGAATGCACTCCAGCCGGCCGAAGTCGAAGACGTCATCCTGTGTCCGATGCTGGGCAAGGTAATCGTGCTCGTTCGCGAAGATCAGTTGTCATTGGCGATTGGTAAGTTTGGACAGAACGTACGACTGGCCAGTAAGCTGGTTGGATGGGACATCAACGTGATGACTCAGGCACAGCTTGATCAGCAGCTTGATGAGTCAATTGAGGCGTTCTGTGTCATTCCGGAGGTGACGCCGGAGCTTGCTGAAAACCTGGTCGTAGGTGGCTTCTTCAGCTTTGACGACCTCTCGGTAATCGAGCCTGACGAGCTTCGTGAAATCAGTGGGCTGACCGACGAAGAGTGTGATCGGATTGTGGCGTACGCAGATGCCGAAAGTCTGCGACTGGAAGAGCTCGAGCGGCTTGCAGCGGAACAGAGGAAGCAGGAGGCGGCTCGAGCCGCCAGCGGCGTCGAAGTCGTTCCTGCGGCGGAATCCGCAGCGGTTGGCGTGGTGGATGAGGCTGCTTCCGCAGCAGCCGGTGAAGATGGCGATGGGGCAGAAGCTGTTGAATCAGAAGCTGGTCCGGAAGAGGGTGACGATTCTGCTGCAGCGGCGGCGGCCGCGGGAGAATTGGCAGAAGCATCCGCTGATGCAGTTGCTGAGGATGCAGTTGCTGAGTCAGTGGATGAGTCGGTGTTAGCTGAGGGGGCAGACACAGCAGTCGAGTCGGCGGCAGATGCCGAAGAAATCGAGCCTGCTCAGGAGTAAGCCGGTTCCGGAACGGATCCGCTCTCGCGAATTCGTCCATTGTTTCGTCAGGAGGGTTTGGTTTTCAGATACTGAACAAGCAAACTGGACAGTCAGGAAAGTGGGAAATTCGAGCTCCGTGTGCTCGCAGGAAGTGCGTAGTCGTCGACTCTTAATATTTGGTGGTGAGTATTGCTGAAACGACCCGATCGTTCGCGTCTATGAAATGTCGAGACCCGCAGCAGATCCTGGCGGGGACGCGAAAAAAAGCAGCAGGTGCAGGTCGAAGAGGGGTAGCTTCGGGCATGCAGTCAGTACCGAGGCAGGCCTGTTCGGGGCCGTTCAGCAACCTAAGGGGTTTGTGTTTTGAAGATTCGTATCTTTGCCCTGGCCAGAGATCTGGGGCTCGACAGTAAAGTCCTCATTGAACTTTGCGAAGAAGCTGGCGTGAAATTGCGCAACGCGCTGGCGACGATCAGCGAGGAAGAGCGGGACATTATTGTCGAGTTCATCCGCTCCCGTGGAACGCAGGATGCTGCGCCAGCGGAGCCAAGTTCGCTTGCGCCTTCGCGTGAAGCTCCTGGTGCAGCCGGGCGAATCCGGGTGATCGGCGCCGCAGCAGGCGGTCGGGCGGTGGCGGAGGACTTTGAGGGCGAAGCAGATGACGAGGAAATGATCGAGTCTGCAGACTCGGAACCTGCGACAGCAGATGTGGTGGCGGAGCCATCTGCGGTGGCGGAGCCATCTGCAGTGGCGGATCTTGTGTCCGTCGAAGCAGAGGGTGCAGAGTCTGAGGACGACAGAATCTCCGAGGTCGTCGCTGCCCCGGAACTGAAAAGTGATGCTGAAATGCCGGCAGTTGTGGAGCCCGAAGCAAAGGTGGAATCGCGGCCCGTTGCGGCTCCCACAAAGTCCACTGAAGACACCCCCGTCCGTGCCCGCATGCAGTCAATGCGAGAGATGCGTCCAATTGGTTCGGTGAAGGAGCGGGGCGATAAAACCGGCAACGCTCCGGTGAAGCCGGCGACTGGTGCACCGAAAGCAAATCGTGAGCGTCAGCCAGCGCGTCCCCTTGTTGCAGCGCCGCCGGAATACGTTCCACCCGTGGTTAAGCGTGCAAAGCCGAAGGAAGAGAAAGCGCAGAAGCCCGACATGTCGCTGTCGGAACTGGTGGACCGTCGTAGTCCGCTTGCTGATCAGCTCAAGGCACTCCGGAAGCATCGTGAGGAGCACGAAGAGCGCGACGCGGGAGGTGGTGAAGCACCAGGGCGTCGTGGGAGGCAGCCGGTTGCACGCGGTTCGCTGCTGAAGGAACTGAGAGAATCTCGCGAAGCGGCGCGGCAGGCAAAGCGGCTGAAGCGGCGTAAGAAGAATGCCCAGGCTGAACTTCGAACAGAGGCTCATATTTCCTTTCCGGTCACGGTTCGTGCTTTGTCTGAAGCGATCGGACGGCCCGCAAAGTCCATCATCAGTCTGTTGTTCAAGCAGGGACGAATGGTCACCATCAATGATGAGCTGGGTGAAGAAGAGTCCATGGAAGTGGCGATGGAGCTTGGTGTCGACCTGACTTTCAAGAGGTCTCGTGACATCGAAGCAGAATTGCTGGCTTCGCTGGATCATGACGACGACGACGATTCACTCCGGACACGTCCACCGATCATTACGATTCTGGGGCATGTGGATCATGGCAAGACGACGATGGTCGACCGGATTCGTAACGCCAATGTCGCAGCAGGAGAGGTCGGCGGGATCACTCAGCATATTGCTGCCTACCAGGTTGATTATGAAGGGAATACTCTCACCTTCGTGGACACACCGGGTCATGCTGCATTTGGTGAGATGCGATCTCGCGGTGCGAATGTGACGGACATTGTGGTGCTTGTTGTGGCGGCGGACGACGGTGTGATGCCACAGACCGTGGAATGTATCAGCCACGCTCGAAACGCCGGCGTCCCCATCGTGGTCGCTCTCAATAAGATTGATCTGCCGGGAGTGGACGAGCAGCGTGTGTTGCAGCAGCTTGCACAACACGAGATTCTGCCTGCAGAGTGGGGTGGAGAGTACGAAGTTGTCCGTACCTCCGGGGAAACCGGGCAGGGCATCGATCAGCTGCTGGAGACGTTGATTCTGACAGCGGAATTGCATCAACTGAAGGCGAATACGGAGCGTGAAGCTGTCGGTGTGTGTCTGGAAGCATTCCGCGACGAGGGGCGTGGTGCAATTGCATGGCTCATCGTACGCAAAGGCACGCTGCGAATCGGCGACGTTGTCCTGTGTGGATCGACATACGGCCGTATCCGGGCAATGTACAACGACCGTGATGAACTGCTGGAGGAGGCTGGTCCATCAACTCCCATCAGGGTTGCAGGCCTTTCTGAGGTACCGGGGGCGGGTGATCATTTCTTTGTGATGAAGGATATTGAAGAAGCCCGCGAGACAGCAGAAAGTCGTCTGCACGAGGGACGCCGCGAGTCGCTGTCTTCCCGGCAGTCTCCCAGAACCCTCGAAGATATTCTTAATCAGCCACGCGACGGAGAAGGTGTGCAGGATCTGCCACTGATTCTCAAGGCAGATACTCCAGGTTCCATCGAAGCTCTGCGTGGGGAAATTGAGAAGTTTGAGCACCCGGAAGTGCGTGTGCAGATCATCCATTCGGGAATTGGTGGAGTAAACGAGAGTGACGTTTACCTCGCTGCTGCCGCGGGGGCGATCATTATTGCCTTCCACGTCATTGCGGAAGAGCGTGCCGAGGGACTGGCTGATCGTGAAGGTGTGCAGGTTCGACGCTATGACATCATCTATGAAGTGACCGAGCATATTCGGTTGGCATTGCAGGGATTGCTGCGTCCGGAGCGTGTCGAAGTGACCACGGGGCGGGCAATCGTTCTGCGGACCTTCAGTATCAGTCGATTTGGTACAATTGCAGGTTGCCGCGTCCTCAACGGAACAATCTCTCGCGATACTCGAGTGCATCTCATTCGAGATCAGAAAGTGCTGAACAAGTACCGGATCGGTTCGCTCAAACGTGAAAAGGATGACGCCCGGGAAGTGCGCGAAGGGATGGAGTGTGGGATTCGTCTGGATGGATTCAACGACATCAAGGAAGGGGATCTGCTCGAGGCATTCCGCGTCGATGAAATCCAGAGAACTCTGTAGTGATTCTGGCTGACTGTTTTGGCGGTGATGCAACCACTGGCTGCATCCCGTCTGATCTCGACGTGCCCTGACCCCGACGATTACGGAGAACTACCATGTCTGCTCGCAGAACCGCCCGAGTTGCATCAATGATTCGAGAGGTGGTGAGTTCTGCAATTATCAGTGAGCTTCGCGACCCGCGGATACGCAACGTAACAGTCCTCGGGGCTGAAGTCAGTCCGGATCTGCGGTACTCCAGAGTTCGTGTGTCGATTATGGGTGATGAAAAAACAGCAGCGTTGACCATGCACGGTCTCAACTCTGCAACCGGCTATCTCAGATCGCGGGTCGGGGAGTACATAAAAAGTCGTCATATCCCTGAACTCCGTTTTGTACTCGATGAAGGAATACAGAAGTCCGTTGAAGTGTCTACGATCCTGCGGGAGGTCCTTCCCGAGGGCAGCACAGAAACGGCTCCGGAGCATGGATCCAGCGAGGCTCCGGAAGATGGCATACGCGAGGGGGATGAAGTGGAATCAATTTGATTCCGTAATCGTCTCAGTCTGAAAGACTGTTCACCAGCAGGGTTCGCTTCACAGGGCCCGGATTTGAAATAGTGTTGCTCCGGGCTGGCAAACTGAAGTCGAAGTGGGAGCAAGGCAAGGAACTGTCATGAGCGCAACAAAGGCCCC
>JALRDR010000473.1 GCA_023262145.1 Planctomycetaceae bacterium
CTCCGCAGTCCTTCGGCCGCAAGTTTCTGCTGGTCTTCATAACTGCCGTCACTGCGAGCATTCACGCGAATCGAGTGACAACCGAGTGCCACTGCAGCCTCCACCCACTTGTAGTGATTCTCTACAGCCTGTTTGCGTTTGTCTGCATTCGGATCCCCCAGATTTCCTTCGCCGTCAATCATGATCAACAGGCTTTTTACGCCCACGTCGGCTGCACGCTTCTTCATTTCTGCAAGGTAAGCCGCGTCCTTCGCCTTATCCTTGAAGAACTGATTTACATACTCCACACCAGCAATACCGAATTCTTTCTTTGCCGTTGCAGCAAATTCCAGATTGTCCAGCTTGCCGCCAAACAGAGTCTTGTGCAGTGACCATTCCGCCAGAGAAATCTCAAAGGATGCCTTTGAGGGTGTGGCCTGAACAGTACCGGACAGCAGGGTGCCGGCGGCCATCGCCGCAGATGTGCCAAGCATTGCACGACGTGAATAAAAACCACTCATCAGGGAATTCTCCCGTTGGATATGCACTGGAATTGATGACAGCACCGATGGATTACCGGTCCGCGGAAAAGTACTTTGCCAGCAGTGTAACTGTCGTTGGGCTGAATTCCAGTTCACGGGGATTCCCGCTTTGCTGCGATGACTGTTCACTTCGTCCGGAAGAACCAGCCTAAACTCAGTCCACGGGTTGGTTGCAGGATGACTGCAGTACCGGCCGCATGCACTATGCCTCGTCCCTGAATGATTTCCCGTCCCTGAATCCTGGCTTGAGAACTTCACTCATGAATTCGAGGTTGCCCTCCGGCAATACAGCCCCGTTTCCATCGCGTCAGATCCTGATCGCTGGTTGTGGTTATACCGGGAAACGCCTGGCTGATCATTGGGTCGCACAGCAGCACCGGGTGGCTGCGATCACGCGCTCGGAGCAGCATGCTGTCCAGTTTCGTGCGGCGGGTATTCAACCGCTTCTCGCTGACCTTGCCAGGGCAGAAACTCTGCCTTATCCCGGGGACCCGGATGTTGTCGTCTGGGCTGTAGGGTTCGATCGCTCATCCGCAGACAGTCGCAGGGCCGTGTGGATTGATGGCCTGCAGCGACTCCTTGATGCACTTCCCCGTCGCCAGCAGCCACGGCGACTGTTGCTTACCTCTTCGACCAGTGTCTATGGGGACCATGAGGGACGAGAACTTGATGAGTCCGTTGCACCGAGTCCACAGTCCGAAGCCGGGCAGGTCTGTCTCGAGGCCGAAGAACGACTGCGCCAATTTGCTGCGACCAACTCCGATACGGCTGTTATTCTTCGCCTGAGCGGAATCTATGGCCCCGGTCGCCTGCTGCGACGTATGGAAGATCTGCAGCAGAATCGTCCCAGTCCCGCGGATCCGGAGGCATGGCTGAATCTGGTCCACGTGGATGATATTGTGCGTCTGATGCATGTGCTGGCATTCTGTGATGAACCACCAGCGCTGATCAATGTGGCCGGCAGCAGAACTCCCACCCGGCGGGAGTACTACAGCACACTTGCAGAGCTGACAGGGGCTCCGGCTCCGGTGTTCACCATGCCGGCTCCGGCACCCTCAGGTCGACAGCCCTCCGGCAATCGACGCATTACCAGTTATGTTCGCCCGGAACTGCCACTGGCTTTTCAGTTTGAGGACATTCGCAGCGGACTCGCACACTGCCTTCAGCACTCCATTGAATGAAAGGCTGTCGGCAGAGACGACGCAGAATTCCAGTCAGGGTATGGGGACGGTAAGCGTGCATTGCCGCGCAACACGAGCTACGTTCATGCCTACGATTTGTCCCGAGGGAGTCACCAGCAGCCCCCCGCATTCCTCCGGTGTGACCGGAATGTCGTGGCAGATCATCCCGATCAGCCCGGTCCTGCGTTCACTGAGCGGTCCGGCACGCCCGTCCAGATAAATTCGATGATCAAACAGATCTGCAGGATTGTGACCTGCCCGTATTGTCAGTTGCCTGTCTTCATCGTTGCGCCGCAGTGTCAGTGAGATCACGTCACCAGGCTGAATCCCCGCCAGCGACGTACGCATTGCATCCAGATTCCTGATCTCACTGTGTTCGATCTTCAGCAGCCGATCATCAGCCTGCAGACCGGATTCCTGCGCCGGACTGTTGGGGACGACCTCAGTCACCAGAATTCCCGCCGAATCAGCATCGACACGAAACCCCAGAAACAACTCGGCGGAAGGTTCTGCATGATTGACTGCGGACACGATGCCCGGTCCGCGAATTACCAGCTGATCGCCGCTGACAGATAACGAAACGGCATACACAATCTGCCCTCGATACGCGGTTGTTGAGGTAATCAGCGGCAGTGGACCGACCGCAGCAGTTGTGGAGTAAAATTGCAGATTCTGCTTCCGCAGCGTCTTCTGTGGCGTCAGTGGCAACCGCGCGTTCGCTGCGGTACTTCCTGTCGCCCAGGAAGCAGAACTTCCGCCGGGACTCACCAGTTTGGCCTGATCCAGCAGTACGCCGATGCCGACTGATCGTTGCTGAACATCCTCCAGTCGCATAAGTCGCGCCCGGATGTTGTCGAGGGATGTCCTGCTGAGCTGAGCAACAGGAGTCAGTAAGGCACTCGTGGTAACTGCTTCCTGCAACAGTGACGCCAACTCCTTCTGCTCTCTGAACCACTCCTGGATGGCCGTCAGTGAGATGTGATAGTTGGCGCCTGTCCCAAGGCCGATTCTGCGATGCACGCCAATCAGTTGCCCGGCTGCATTCAGGAGCGGACCTCCCGAATCCCCCGTACTCAGCAGGCAACTTGTCTGCAGACTTGCTGCCTGAGCGTTCTGAAGGGAGCCGATTCGCAATTGTGCTGATTGCTGTACACCTCCGGCAACCGGCCAGCCGCTGGCAAGCACCTGATCACCTGCGGCGGACTCAATCGTGGATGCCGAAATCGGCACAAAGCGACCCTGTACAGTGCAGTTGCCTGTGATCTGCAGAACTGCGAGGTCTCGGTCATGATCAATGACCTTTCGGACGGCTCTGCACTGACTTCCGTCATGCAGCACAAGTCCAATCGTCGCGACGTCGTCGTGCAGACCGTGCGCTACTGTGAGCACATGCCCGGAGGAAGAAATAATCACACCGGAACTGAAGTCCGTGCCACAGTGAATTCGCACAGTGCTGTGCAGCAGCAGTTGTAATCCCGCAGGAATCGACTCGTCGGCGACGCCCATGCGGCAGCAACAGCACAGCAGCAGCACCGCAAACCGAAAAAGCCGACGGAATTGCAGCCGCGTTTCAGTTTGAACATCTCTCCGTGAACGGTGTCTCATTGGTTCAGCAGGGTCAGAGTCAGTCGCCGCACATCCATCACGGATCTGCCCGGTATTCTTACCGCCCGCAGGACCAGATCCTGCTCTCCGTTTGTCAGTGAAATCCTTCCCAGGTTCAGACTGCGAAATGGCTTCATCTGAGATTCGGCCGGCGGACGCGGCAGTGTATCCTGGTTGTTGTAGAGCGGTGGATCCCAGGCAGGGCCGGTCAATGCCTGCAGGCGGGCTCCTCGACCTGCAGTAAGTTCCACAGTGGCTCCGGCGTCTCCCTGCGGGCACGTGTAGTCAACGGTTACCTGATACTCACCCGCTGTATGTACATCAACATGCCATGTCATTCGCCCCTCTGTAGTTGTCCAGTTGACAAAGTACGAACAATTTGGAGCCGAAGAACTGCGTTCCACGCCGCCGGATGGTATGCCGTCTCGCGCGGGCAGCATGGTGCCTGGGAACTCCCGATAGCCCACGGTAAGGGGGCGAGGGTCCACACCGCGGCGATCCACTCCGGCATTGGCCCTCGTAGTAAGGCCCAGAACGTTTTCTCGCCAGTCGGCAACCTGCTGCCGCAGATCCGTCACAATCTCCGGGTGCTGCTCATTGACGGGCATCGTCTGCCCCGGATCCTTCTGCATGTCGAAGAGCATCCCGTCGTTGTCCAGACGAAATCGCTGTGTACGAGCAGAAATACGACCGCCCCATGTTGACATAATTACGCGATCGCTGGTTGCGTGAAGCTCATTCTTCAGTAACGCCGAAAGGTCGTGCCCGTCGAGCGGTCGATCACCTGTTCGATTGATTCCCGCCAGTCCCGTCAGCGTCGGCAGCAGGTCGATCGCTCCGCTGATCTGCGGAAGCGTTCTGCCGGCAGGGATAGCCTGCGGCCAGCTGATATAGCAGACACTGCGAATACCGCCCTCATCGGTGCTGCCCTTCCGTCCCTTCATGCCGTCATTCCACCGCCATGAGTTGGGGCCGTTGTCAGAAAAATAGACGATGATGGTGTTGTCTCGTAGATTGTGCTTCTTCAGCATCTGCAGCACACGGCCAACACAGGCATCCTGCTGCCGGACCATCGCCAGAGCACAGCGTGTCTGTTCCATGGTTTCGTTCTTCGGCTGGCTTCCCTCCTGAAGAATTGGGCGTTCTCGGTATTGCTGCCAGTATTCGTCCGGTACTGCCCACGGAGAATGGGGGGTGGAAAACGGGATGTAACAGAAAAAAGGCCGCTCGTGATTCCGTTCAATGAACTGCAGGGCCTGATCTGTGCAGACATCGGTGATGAAGCCACTGGTGCGGATCATCTTTCCGTTGTGTTCGAGTGGCGGATCGAAGTATTCGCCCCAGTGTCCAGCTGTGTGCCCGAAGTACTCGTCAAAGCCGCGTGCCATCGGATGATAGGGCCACTGACTGCCGTTATGCCATTTTCCGAATGCGCCTGTGGCATAGCCCGCTGCACGAAAACAGTCCGCTACCGTTCGCTCTTCAGGGTCCAGTCGCTCCTGACCTGTGGATACTCCCCAGACTCCTCCACGAGGGTGATATCGCCCGGTCAGAAACTCTGCCCGCGTTGGTGCACAGACCGGACAGACAAAAAAACGATCCATGGCTACGCCAGTAGTTGCGATGGAATCAATATTGGGAGTCGAATGGCTCTTGTTCCCGGAGTGGCTGTA